>NZ_JBHXEM010000003.1:0-55218 GCF_042724755.1 Kitasatospora sp. NPDC127067
CTCGTCCAGGGCCTGCCGAGCGCGAGCCCCTCCCCCACCAGCACCCCGTAGCGCAGCCCCCCCCCCCCCCCCCCCCCGGGCCCCCAGGGGGCCCCGACCCCCGGCGGCCCCCCCCCCCCACAACGCCCGGGGGGGCGCCCCCCCGCCCCGCCCCCGTACGGGGGGGCGGCCCCCCCCCGGGGGCCGGGGCGGGCCCCTCCCGCGAGTGCGGGTGCGGGTGCGGGTGCGGTTCAGGAGATGTACAGCGTGGCGGCGCCGGTGGGCGAGGCCGTCGGCGAGCCCGTGGGCGAGGGGGAGGGGGAGGCCGTCGGGGAGGCCGAGCCGGGCGGGGTGGGCAGCGTGTAGACGTTGTTCGGCGAGACGATCTGGGTGATCGCCCGCGCCAGGAACGTCGAGGGTTCCGAACCGTCGTGCAGGATGTCGGTGTTGAGGAGGATGGCCAGGCTGGCCTTGGCCTGCGGCAGGTAGATCACCACGCTCTCGTACCCGGGCAGCGAGCCGTTGTGGCCGATCCACCCGTGGGTGGTGAACACCCCGAAGCCGTAGCCGAGGTCGGGGGTCGGCCCGACCGGCACGAACTTCAGCCGCTCCGCCTGGGTGGCGGGCTTGAGCAGCGGCTCGCCGGTGGCCAGCACCTTCGACCAGGTCTGAAGGTCGGTGAGGCTGGAGATGACGGCGCCGGCCGCCCAGCCCCAGGACGGGTTCCAGGTGGTGGCGTCCTCGACCGCGCCGCTGGCCGTCTGGTTGGTGTAGCCGTGGGCGTGCGGGTCCGGGAAGGCCGCGTCGGTCGGCAGGCTGGTCTTGGAGAGCCCGGCCGGGGTGAACACCTGCTGGTTCAGGAAGTCCTGGAGCGGCTGCCCGCCGACCTTCTCGACCACCAGGCCGAGCAGGATCAGGTTGGTGTTGGAGTACTCGAACTGGGCGTTCGGCGCGAAGTTCGCCGGGTGCTTGAACGCGTACGCGAGCAGCTGGTCCGGCGTGAACGGCTGGTTGGGGTCGCCGAGGAACGCCTGCTGGAAGCCGGAGTCCAGGGTGTAGTTGAACAGGCCGCTGCGCATCTCGCCGAGCTCGCGCAGGGTGATGCCGTCACCGCCGGGCACGTTCGGGACGTACTTGGAGATCGGGTCGTCCAGGCCCACCTTGCCCTGGTCCACCAGCCGCAGGACGCCGGTGGCGGTGAAGGTCTTGGACACGCTGCCGATCCGCATGTACAGGTTGGGCGACATCGGCGTCCCGGAATTCTTGTCGGCGACGCCGAAGGTGCGCTGGTAGCTGCCGTCGGGGGTGGTGTAGCCGACGATCACCCCGGGGATGGAGACCTCGCTCATCACCTGCTTGATCGCGTCGTCCAGACGGCTCGTGACGTCCGGGGTGAGCGGCACCACCGCGCTGGTGGGGCTGCCGGTCGCCGTGGCGGTCGGGCTGAGCGCGGCCGGTTCGGCGGTGACGGCCGGACCGGCCTGCCGCGCGGGCCCGGCGTCCCCGGAGCAGGCGGGGACGGCGAGCAGGCCGCTCAGCGCGAGGGCGGCGGAGGCCACCCGTACGGACCGCGGAACGGCCGGGCGCGGAGAGCAGGGGACCCGCACGGAGCGGGGAACGGCCGGTCGGGGCCGTCGGGTGTCGGTCATCGGCGCAGACGCCTCTCTGGGGCGGACGGCCCCTTGGCGAAGGGCCCCGGAGCGCTGCCCGGGCAGGCCGGGGCGCTGCTCCACGGGGCCGCGGGGGAGCGTCGCCACCGTAAGCACCGCCGCCGTGCGGGCGCGCGCGGGTCGAGGCCCGGCTGGACCGAACGGGAGTGCGCTCAGCCGGGTGCCGCGTCCGGCTGGCGGCCCGTGCCACCCACCCGCGGCGGCATCGCGCAACCCCGGCCGGCGTCCCGTCGGACGGTGTCGCGGCGGCCGCCCCGCGCTCGGCCGGACGGGTGAGCACCGGCATGCCGCACCCGCCGTCGGCCGCTGCTCGGGCACGATCGTTCAGCCCAGCTGTGGCCGCCCTTAAGAATTCCTCGATGGACCGCACCCCATCCGACCAGGCAGATTTCTGCCTGCCCGGAGTGCGACCGTCAGGAACGGCCGAACCGGGCCCCTCGGCCTGCCCGACCCCCGAAGGCCGTCCCCGCGCACGTCAGGAGCCGTTGCCGTGAAGGCACTCGTCAAGCAGCAGGCCGAGCCCGGCCTCTGGATGATCGATGTCCCGAAGCCCGAGATCGGCCCCGGCGAGGTGCTGATCAAGGTGCTGCGGACCGGCATCTGCGGCACCGACCTGCACATCCGCAAGTGGGACGGCTGGGCCCAGCAGACCATCAGGACCCCGCTGGTGCTGGGCCACGAGTTCGTCGGCGAGGTCGCCGAGCTCGGCGCCGGCGTCGCGGACATCGCGGTCGGCGACCTGGTCAGCGGCGAGGGCCACCTGGTCTGCGGCAAGTGCCGCAACTGCCTGGCCGGCCGCCGCCACCTGTGCCGCAACACCGTCGGCCTGGGCGTCAACCGTGACGGCGCCTTCGCCGAGTACGTGGCCCTGCCCGCCTCCAACGTCTGGGTGCACCGGGTGCCGGTCGACCTGGACGTGGCCGCGATCTTCGACCCGTTCGGCAACGCCGTGCACACCGCGCTGTCCTTCCCGCTGGTCGGCGAGGACGTGCTGGTCACCGGCGCCGGCCCGATCGGCATCATGGCCGCCGCCGTGGCCAAGCACGCCGGCGCCCGCAACGTGATGATCACCGACGTCTCCCCGTACCGCCTCGACCTGGCCCGCCGGGTCGGTGTGACGCTGGCGCTCGACGTCTCCGAGCACACCATCGAGGAGGGCCAGCAGAAGCTGGGCCTGCGCGAGGGCTTCGACGTCGGCCTGGAGATGTCCGGCCGTCCCGAGGCGATGCAGTCGATGATCGCCAACATGACCCACGGCGGGAAGATCGCCATGCTCGGCCTGCCCGCCGAGCAGTTCCCGGTGGACTGGGCCTCGATCGTCACGTCGATGATCACCATCAAGGGCATCTACGGCCGCGAGATGTTCGAGACCTGGTACGCGATGTCCGTGCTGCTGGAGGGCGGCCTGGACCTCAGCCCGGTGATCACCGGCCGCTACGCCGCCACCGACTTCGAGGCCGCCTTCGACGACGCCGCGGGCGGCAACTGCGGCAAGATCATCCTCGACTGGACCGCCTGAGCCCGCCCCAGCCCCGCCGAACTGCTCCCGCCGAACTGCTTAGGAGACCGCAGTGTTCGACAACGTGCGTGCCGACGTCGCCGCCACCCTGGACGAGATCCGCGAGGCCGGCCTGTTCAAGCCCGAGCGGGTGATCGGAAGCCCGCAGAGCGCCGCCGTCACCGTGACCGGCGGCGGCCGCCCGGGCGAGGTGCTGAACTTCTGTGCCAACAACTACCTCGGCCTGGCCGACCACCCCGAGGTGCTCGCCGCGGCCAAGGACGCCCTGGACCGCTGGGGCTACGGAATGGCCTCGGTCCGCTTCATCTGCGGCACCCAGGACGTCCACAAGGAGCTGGAGGACCGCCTCTCGGCCTTCCTCGGCCAGGAGGACACGATCCTCTACTCCTCCTGCTTCGACGCCAACGGCGGTGTCTTCGAGACCCTGCTGGACGACCGCGACGCCGTCATCTCCGACGCGCTGAACCACGCCAGCATCATCGACGGCATCCGGCTCAGCAAGGCCCGCCGCCACCGCTACGCCAACCGTGACCTGGCCGACCTGGAGAAGCAGCTCCAGGACACCCAGGACGCCCGCCGCCGCCTGATCGTCACCGACGGCGTGTTCTCGATGGACGGCTACGTCGCCCCGCTGCGCGAGATCTGCGACCTGGCCGACCGCTACGACGCCATGGTCATGGTGGACGACTCGCACGCCGTCGGCTTCGTCGGCGCGGGCGGCCGGGGCACCCCGGAGCTGCACGGCGTGATGGACCGCGTGGACATCATCACCGGCACCCTCGGCAAGGCGCTCGGCGGTGCCTCCGGCGGCTACGTGGCCGCCCGCCGGGAGATCGTCGCCCTGCTGCGCCAGCGCTCCCGCCCGTACCTGTTCTCCAACTCGCTGGCCCCGGTGATCGCGGCCGCCTCGCTCAAGGTGCTCGACCTGGTCGAGAAGTCCAACGAGCTGCGCGAGCGGCTCGCGGCCAACACCGCGCTGTTCCGGACGAAGATGACCGAGGCCGGGTTCGAGATCCTGCCCGGCGACCACCCGATCGCCCCGGTGATGATCGGCGACGCGGCCGAGGCCGGCCGGCTCGCCGAGCTGCTGCTGGAGCGCGGCGTGTACGTGATCGGCTTCTCCTACCCGGTGGTGCCGCACGGCCAGGCCCGGATCCGGGTGCAGCTGTCCGCGGCGCACTCCACCGAGGACGTCGAGCGCGCCGTGGCGGCCTTCGTGGACGCGCGCGCCGCCCTGGAGGGCTGACCTCCACCCAGGCTGCCCGTGGGCCGGACCGCTCGGAACCGGACCGGCCCACGGGCTCACAACCGCCGCGCGGCGGGGGCGCAGCGGCGCCCCCCCCCCACCGCCCCCCGCCCCCCCCCCCGGCGGGCCCCGCGCTTCCGGTTTGCGGGTGCCCGTGGGGCGGGCCCCCCCGCTGGCATTCCGGCCGGAATATTTCCCGGTCGAGTCGGAGTAGAGTGTGGCTCGGTTGGGAACAGGGTTTCCCTTTCGGCCCCCGCAGTGCTCGGCCCGGGGGCGTCCGGCCGGCGGGACCGGCCCGTGAAACATGTCAGGCGGATGTCAGAATTCCCGCGGACATTTGAGTAATTCGTCCGCTATGTCCGGCGTGAAATGCCGAGATTATTCCGATTCGGCCCGTCCTGTCCCTTGACATCGAGGCGGAATTACCGGTGGTTGGCCCTGTTGCAGAGGGCGTCGATCCGGATACATTCAGCGGCGGTCGACGCAATCACCCGCTCGCCGGAAGCCGCCTGGCGTCCTGCACGGAGGGTTGCGGCGTGCACGGCTGCGCCCAGGGGGGGTTCCCCGGGCCGGCCTTCAACCAACCCGGGCCCGCGACCTGCGGGCGCGTGAAGGGCCAGCACAGCACTAGGGGAGTTCGGAATGGCTCAGGGCACCGTCAAGTGGTTCAACGCGGAGAAGGGCTACGGCTTCATCGCGGTCGACGGTGGTGCGGACGTCTTCGTCCACTACAGCGCGATCCAGATGGACGGCTACCGCACCCTCGAGGAGGGCCAGCGGGTCGAGTTCGAGATCTCTCAGGGACAGAAGGGCCCGCAGGCGGACATGGTCCGCGCCGCGGTCTGACCCCTTCCGACCCCAGGAGCTCGGCGCGGCCCTGCGGCTGGTGACCTCTCGCTTCTCGACGGGCCCGTGCGACTCGTGTCGCACGGGCCCGTCGGCGTTCCCGGGCGGCCCCGGCGGCGGCTCGCGGATTGCCGATTGGGCTTGCACTCGCCCACCCGGAGTGCTAATCATTGGCGTTAGCACTCACAGTGTGAGAGTGACAGCGGACCGGGTCGGTGAGGCCCCCGGGAGCGGAGGGAATGGACCTCCGCGCACCAGGGCCGTCCGTCGCGGGCACCCCTTGGTCCGAGCAGTCGACCGTGTCCCGGAGGACCACTTCTGATGGCCAAGATCATCGCCTTTGATGAGGAAGCTCGCCGCGGCCTTGAGCGTGGCATGAACCAGCTCGCCGACGCGGTGAAGGTCACGCTCGGCCCCAAGGGCCGCAACGTCGTGCTGGAGAAGAAGTGGGGCGCCCCCACGATCACCAACGACGGTGTCTCCATCGCCAAGGAGATCGAGCTCGAGGACCCGTACGAGAAGATCGGTGCGGAGCTCGTCAAGGAGGTCGCCAAGAAGACGGACGACGTCGCGGGTGACGGCACCACCACCGCTACCGTGCTCGCCCAGGCCCTGGTTCGCGAGGGTCTGCGCAACGTCGCCGCCGGCGCCAACCCGATGGCCCTGAAGCGCGGCATCGAGAAGGCCGTCGCCGCCGTCTCGGACCAGCTGCTGGCCCAGGCCAAGGACGTGGAGACCAAGGAGCAGATCGCCTCCACCGCCTCCATCTCGGCCGCCGACACCCAGATCGGCGAGCTGATCGCCGAGGCCATGGACAAGGTCGGCAAGGAAGGCGTCATCACCGTCGAGGAGAGCAACACCTTCGGTCTGGAGCTTGAGCTCACCGAGGGCATGCGCTTCGACAAGGGCTACATCTCCGCCTACTTCGCCACCGACCTGGAGCGCATGGAGGCGACGTTCGAGGACCCGTACATCCTCATCGCCAACTCCAAGATCGGCTCGGTCAAGGACCTGCTCCCGCTGCTGGAGAAGGTCATGCAGAGCGGCAAGCCGCTGGTCATCATCGCCGAGGACGTCGAGGGCGAGGCCCTGTCGACCCTGGTCGTGAACAAGATCCGTGGCACCTTCAAGTCCGTCGCCGTCAAGGCCCCGGGCTTCGGTGACCGCCGCAAGGCCATGCTCGGCGACATCGCCATCCTCACCGGTGGCACCGTCATCTCCGAGGAGGTCGGCCTCAAGCTGGAGAACGCCGGCATCGACCTGCTGGGCACCGCCCGCAAGGTGGTCATCACCAAGGACGAGACCACCATCGTCGACGGTGGCGGCGACAGCGAGCAGGTCGCGGGCCGCGTCAACCAGATCCGCGCCGAGATCGAGAACAGCGACTCGGACTACGACCGCGAGAAGCTCCAGGAGCGCCTCGCCAAGCTGGCCGGCGGCGTGGCCGTCATCAAGGCCGGCGCGGCCACCGAGGTGGAGCTCAAGGAGCGCAAGCACCGCATCGAGGACGCCGTCCGCAACGCCAAGGCCGCCGTCGAGGAGGGCATCGTCGCCGGTGGTGGCGTCGCCCTGCTGCAGGCCGGTGTCGCCTTCGACAAGCTGGAGCTGGACGGCGACGAGGCCACCGGTGCCAACATCGTCAAGGTCGCGCTGGAGGCCCCGATCAAGCAGATCGCGACCAACGCCGGCCTGGAGGGTGGCGTCGTGGTGGAGAAGGTGCGCAACCTCCCCGCCGGTCACGGCCTGAACGCGGCCACCAACACCTACGTCGACCTGATCGCCGAGGGCATCATCGACCCGGCCAAGGTCACCCGCTCCGCGCTGCAGAACGCCGCCTCCATCGCGGCGCTGTTCCTCACCACCGAGGCCGTCATCGCCGACAAGCCGGAGAAGGCCGCCGCGGCCGCCGGCGGCGGCATGCCGGGCGGTGACATGGACTTCTGATCCTGATCGCTTCGATCGGATCGGTTGGACCTCGTCCGTGTGGGCGGTTCCCTTCGGGGGGCCGCCCACACGGCGTTTCGGCGTTCCGGGCGTTTCGGCGTTCCGGACGTGTCGACGGAGAATGGACGGATGGCTGCTGACGACATCGAGACCGCCCTGCACAACGCGCGGGCACTGATCCTGGCCGACCTCACCGCGCGGGACGTGGCGGACGCCGCCGTCGTCTCGCTGGTGGAGCAGGCCGTGACGCACCGCCGCTGGTGGCTGGAGCAGTGGCCGGACGGCACCGAGTACGTGCTCGGGCTGGTCGCCCAGGACGTCCAGGACGCGCTGCTGGAGGCGTACGGGCGCTGGCCGCTGTGCGCCGACTGCGCGGCCGACGGGGACCCGCACGCCCTCGGCGTGGAGCCCGAGCTGGGGCCGGACCCGCACTGGGTGTGCGGCAAGCAGGGCGCGGTGGTGGCACCCGTGGGGAAGCTCGCGTAGACCCGTGCGTACGGTGGCGGCATGAGGCGCTGGGTGTGGGGTGCGGTGGGCGGGTGCTGCGGGCTCGGGCTGTGGTGGGCCGCGGTGGAGCTGTCGGGGGCCGGCCAGGACGCGTGGTGGGCCGTGGTGGGTCGCCTGCCCGCGGTGCTGGCGGGAATGGCCGCCGCGGACCGGGTGCTCGCGCGGCGGGGCTGACGGGCGTCAGAGGGCGCCGAGTTCGGCCGTCAGATTGGTCCGCGCGGCGGCCGTGAAGCGCTCGCGGGCGGCGGGGGTGCGGTAGAGCGCGGGCAGGGCGAGCAGGTGGCGCAGGACGGCGGCCCGGCCGGCCGAGAAGTCCGGCGCGGGGACGAAGCCGTACTCCTCGCGGACGGCGGCCGCGTACGCCGCGTACGCCTCGGGGCTGCCGCCGAGGACGGCGAGGTCCGCGTCGCAGAGCACCTCGCCGTTGCGGTCGCCGGGCGCCGGGTCGTGGCCGACGGTGAGCAGCACCAGGCGCTCGACCTCGGCGACCCGCTCGGCGGGCAGTCCGGCGGCGGTCAGCGCGCGGACGGCCAGGGCGGCGCTGCGCTCCTCGTTCTCGGTGCGGTCGGGGCGGTAGACGGCGTCGTGGAACCAGGCCGCGAGCCGGACGGCCTCCGGGTCGTCGGCGTGCCCGGCCAGCTCGTCGACGTGTTCCAGCACGGCGTGCAGGTGGGTGACGGTGTGGTAGCGGCGCTGCGGCTCCGACCAGCGGCGCAGCAGCTCCCGGCCGTACGGTTCGGGCTCGACGGCGGCCCCGCAGCGGTGCAGCAGGGCGGTCCAGGCGGCGAGCAGGCCTTCGCCGAGCGGGCCTTCGGTGAGCGGGCCTTCGCCGAGCGGCCGGTGCCCGGGGGTGGACGGTCGGTGCCCGGCGGCGGACGGGTCGTGCGCGGTGGTCGGCATGGCGACCATTGTGGCGGCCCGGCCGGGCGCTGGACCTATAGGTAGGTTGACGATATATGTAGTCGTATGACTGAACGCTCCATGCAGGAGCCCACGCTGCTGCTGCTCACCGCGCTGGCCGACGCCCCGCGGCACGGCTACGCGCTCATCCAGGAGATCGCCGCGATCTCCGACGGCCGGGTCAGGATGCGCACCGGCACGCTCTACGGGGCGCTCGACCGGCTGCTGGGCCAGGGCCTGATCGAGGTCGCCGCCGAGGAGGTGGTGGACGGCCGCGCCCGGCGCAGCTACGCGCTGACCGGGGCCGGCCGGGACGCGCTGGCCGCCGAGGCGGAGCGGCTGCGGGCGGTGGCCACCGAGGCCGAGCGCCGGCTCAGCAGGATCCGGTCGATGCTGCCGGGCAAGGCCGGGTCGCAGGGGCGGCCCGCGGCGGGGGGAGGCCTCTCATGAGCACGCCGGCGATCGGCGCGGCGCCCTCGGCGGTGCTGCGGGCCGCGCTCCAGCTCTACCCGGAGCGGTACCGCCGCGAGCGCGGCGAGGAACTGGCCGAGGTGTTCGCCGACACGACCGCGGCCGGCGGCCGGCTGGCGGTCGCCCGGGAGGTCCTCGGCCTGGCGGTGTACGGGCTGCGGGTGCGGCTCGGACTGACCGGGGCCTCGCCGGCCGGGCGGTTGCTGGCGCTGCTCGCGCCGATGCTCGCCGGGGCGGTGGCCGGGGCGGCGTTGGCGGCCTGGCTGACCACGGCGGACCGGGTCGCCAACCGGTTCGCCTGGGACGACTCGTTCGGGACCCGGTTCGCCATGTTCTGCCCGCCGGTGGCCGCCGCGCTGCTGGTGGTGGCGGCCCTCCTGGGACGGTGGGCGGCGGTGCGGGGCAGCGCGCTGATCCTGGGCGCGTCGGCGCTGTACGAGCTGGGGGGTGCCGTGTGGCACGACCTGGCGGACGCCGCGCTGTACCCCCGCTTCGACCTGTGGTGGAGCGGCTACATCGGGATGGCCACGCTGCCGTTCGTCGGGGCCGCGCTGCTGCTGGTCGCGGCGCCGACCGACCTGCTGCCCCGGGCGACCTGGCGCACGGGCGGCCTGGTGCTGGCCTCGGTGGCGGTGGGCGCACTGCTGGAGGCGGCCCAGAACTGGGACGACACCAACTTCCCGCTGGACCTGGGGTGGGTCGTGGTGATGCTGATCGTGCCGGTGCTGCTGACCCTCGCCGGGCTGCGCGGGCGGATGGCGCCGGCGGCGGTGGGGGCGGCGGTGCTGGTGCTGACCGGCCCCGGCTGTCTGTTCAACATCTGGCGCGAGTCCCGCGGGGTGTCGCACCTGCTCCCGGTGGTGGCGCCGACGGTGGCCGTGCTGCTGCTGGTGGCGGTGGCGGTGCACCGGTTCGGGCGGCGGGAGGCGGTCGGGGCGGTCCAGGGGCCGGCCTGACCGGGAGGAGCGGGGAGGCCGTTTCCGGGTGACCGGAACGGCCTCCTCGGAGTTTCCGGGGGCGGACGGATGTGGCAGGCTGTCGAATATGTCTAGACCAATTTTCGAAGTCATCGCGCTGACGCCCCAGGACGCCCAGGCCGCCGAGTCGGGCGGCGCCGACCGGCTCGAACTGGTCACCGACATGGCCGCCGACGGGCTCACCCCGTCCGTCGAGGACTTCGGCCGGATCCGGGCCGCCGTCGGCATCCCGCTGCGGGTCATGCTGCGGATCCGGGACGGCTTCGCCCCCGGCGACGTGGACGGGCTGTGCGCCCGGGCCGCCGCGCTGCGGGCCGAGGGGGCCGAGGAGTTCGTCCTCGGCTTCCTCGACGCCGACGGCGCCGTCGACCTGGCCGCCACCACGGCCGTCGCCGGGGCGATCGCCGGCTGCCGCTGGACCTTCCACCGGGCCATCGACCACAGCGCCGACCGGGCCGCCCTGCGGGCCGCCGTCGGCGGGCTGCCCGGCCTGGACACCTTCCTCACCTCCGGCGCGGCCGCCGGGGTGGACGCCGGACGCGAGGTGCTGTCGGCCGAGCTGGCCCGGGCCGGCGAGCCCGGGTACCGGCAGCGGATCCTGATCGGCGGCGGCCTGCGGGCCGAACACCTGAAGGAACTGCGGGCGGAGGGCTTCGACGCCTTCCACGTCGGCGGCGCGGTGCGGGTCGACGGCTGGCGGACGCCGGTGGACGCGGCCAAGGTCGCCGAGTGGCGGGCGCTGATCGACGCCTGAGCGCCCGCGGCGGGCGCCGTACCGCGCGCCCGTGCCGAGCACCGCGCCGGGAGTCCGCGTCGGGAGCCCGTGCCGAGCGCCCGCGGTGGCCGGCCGCGGGCGGCCACCGGGCGAAAGGGCCGGTCCCCGGTCCGGCCCTTTCGCGCGCTACCGCAGCTGCTCCGGCAGCGGCTCGCCGTGCAGCACCGTCAGCCCGGAGACGGCACGGGTCAGCGCCACGTACAGCCGCCGCAGGCCGGTCCGCTCGTCCGGCTCCCCGGCGATCACCGCGGCCGGCTCGTCCAGCACCACGTAGTCGTACTCCAGGCCCTTGGCCAGCGAGGCCGGGACGAGGGTGAGCCGGGCCTCCGCGCTGGTCTCGGCGCCGGGGGAGAGGTGCGGCAGGCCCGCGGCGGTCAGCGCCTCGGCGAGCCGCGGGATGCTGGCGTCGGCGGCGATCAGGCCGGTCGAGCCCTCGTGCCCCAGCGCCTCCCGGCAGGCCGCCAGGACCGCCTCCGTGGTGTCCTCGTCGGCTACCCGGCGGATCGTCAGCGAGCCCGGGGCCTCACGGACCGAGGAGGCCGGGGCCAGGCCGGGGGCGATCGCCGGGAGCAGCCGGGAGGCGTACGCGATGACCTCCTCCGGCACCCGGAAGCCCTTGGTCAGCTCCTCGATGTGCGCCTCCGGCTTGCCCAGGTGGCGCAGCGCCTCCGGCCAGCTCGCCGTCGCCCACGGGGTGGTGCCCTGGGCGAGGTCGCCGAGGACGGTCGCCGAACCGGTGGTGCAGCGCCGGCCCACCGCGCGGTACTGCATCGGGGAGAGGTCCTGGGCCTCGTCCAGCACCACGTGCCCCAGCGAGGGGGTGCGCTGCACCAGGTCGGTCGCCTCGTCCACCAGGACGGCGTCGGCCGCCGTCCAGCGGGCGGTCCGCACCGAGCGGTCGGGCTTGGGCCGGAGCACCGCCTGCTGCTCCTCCGGCGTCAGCAGGCCCTCGGCGCACGCGGCCAGGAACTCCGGCTCGGAGAGCAGCCGCAGGACGACCTTCGCCGGATCCACGGCCGGCCAGCACTCCTTGACCACCGCCTTGACTGCGCTGTTGCGGGCCACCGCGTCCTGCACCCGGTCGTCCGGGGCCTCGCCGCCCTGCTCCATCTTCAGCAGCACGGCGTGCGCGATGCGCTGCGGAAGGGCGTCCCGCGCCGCGCCGTAACGGACCTCACGGCCCTTCAACTCCTCGATGATCTCGGCCAGTTCGTACACCGGCACGCGCCAGCGGCGGGAACCGCGGACCACCACGCAGGGCTCGGTGGGCAGGGTGATGCCCGAGCGCACCGCCCGGCGCAGCACCTCGGCCATCCGGGCGTCGCCCTTCAGCCGGGCCGCCTGCGGGTCGTCCTCGCCCCTCACCTCGACGTGCCCGACCAGCTGCTGCACGGTGGCCTGGGCGACGTCCAGCTCGCCGAGGGCCGGGAGCACCTGCTCGATGTAGGACAGGAAGGCGTTGTTCGGCCCGATCACCAGGGTGCCGGTACGGGCGAGGCGCTCGCGGTGCGCGTACAGCAGGTAGGCGACGCGGTGCAGGCCGACGGCGGTCTTCCCGGTGCCGGGCGCCCCCTGGACGCAGATGGTGCCCGTGATGTCGGAGCGGACGATCTCGTCCTGCTCCGGCTGGATGGTGGCGACGATGTCGCGCATCGGGCCGACGCGGGGCTTCTCGATCTCGGCGGCCAGCAGGGCGGAGGCGGTGTCGTCCTCGGCCGGATCGCTGAGGTGCTCGTCCTCGTAGGCGGTGAGCTCGCCGCCGGTGTAGCCGAAGCGGCGGCGGCGCTCGACGTCCATCGGCGCGGTGCGGCTGGCCCGGTAGAACGGCTGGGAGACCGGCGCGCGCCAGTCGATCACCATCGGGTCGCCGTCGGCGTCGTGGACGTGCCGGCGGCCGATGTAGAAGTTCTCCCCGCCTCCGCCCTCGCTCAGTTCCTCGCTGATCGCGTGGAGGTAGTCGAGGCGGCCGAAGAACAGCGGGGTGTGCGAGAGGTCGGCCAGTGCGGCGATCCTGGCCTCGATCTGGTTCTGGAGCACGAGGGCGGTGACCCAGGTGCCGGTCACGTCGCGGATGTCGAGCGACTCGACGTCCTCGCGCATGGCGCGCAGCGCGGCCCGGGACGCGGCCAGGTGGTCGCGTTCGCGCTGGAGGGGGTCGGTGATGGGGGTGGCGGGCACAGCGAACCTTCCCGGCTGCCCCGGTGGCGGGCGCAGCGGATCGTAGGAGCTCACGGTGGGCACGCCGACCGGTTGCCGTGCGGTCGGCACCTCCCCCGGCTGCCTGCGGGACTTCAGCAGGTACCACGGTTCGGGAGGGGGCAGACGGACGATCCTAGACCCGTCCGCCCGGCGGTTCCAGCCCGGTTGCTCCCGGGGTCGGCCCCGCGGGGTCTCGGGGTTCCTCCCCTGCGGGGTCTCGGGGTTCCTCCCTGCGGGGCGTCGGGGCCGCCGTACACCGGCAGGACGACCCGTGCACCTGCGGATACGGCCTTTGGAGTGATGCCGTCGGCCGTCCGGGTGCCTACCGTTGAAGACATGAGCACCACGAACCGCATCCCCCGATCCGGCCCGGCCGGCGCCACCGCCGTCTCCGGGCGTCACCGCAATCCGCTGAGCACCGTCGTGCGCAACGTCGGCATCGCCCTGGACACCGCCGCGCGCGTGATCTTCCTCGGGCGCGACGGTGTCCGGTACTGAACGCGACGGTGTCCGGTACGGAACCGGTGCCGGACAGCAGTCCTACAGCACGTCGTCCGCGTCGATGATCCGGTACGCGTAGCCCTGCTCGGCCAGGAAGCGCTGCCGGTGGGCGGCGAAGTCCTGGTCCACGGTGTCGCGGGCGACCACCGAGTAGAAGTGCGCCGCGTGGCCGTCCGCCTTCGGGCGCAGCACCCGGCCGAGGCGCTGGGCCTCCTCCTGGCGGGAGCCGAAGGTCCCGGAGACCTGGATGGCCACGGTGGCCTCGGGCAGGTCGATCGAGAAGTTCGCGACCTTGGAGACCACCAGGACGCCGATCTCCTTGTTCCGGAAGGCGTCGAAGAGCTTCTCGCGCTGGGCGTTGCTGGTCTCGCCCTTGATCACCGGGGCGTCCAGGGCCTCGCCGAGCTCGTCCAGCTGGTCGATGTACTGGCCGATGATCAGCGTCTGGTCCTTCTCGTGCTTCCTGACCAACGCCTCCACCACCCGCCGCTTGGTCGCCGTGGTGGCGCAGAAGCGGTAGCGCTCCTCCGGCTCGGCGGTCGCGTAGGCGAGCCGCTCGGAGTCGGTCAGGGTGACCCGCACCTCGCAGCAGTTGGCGGGCGCGATGTAGCCCTGGGCCTCGATCTCCTTCCACGGCGCGTCGAAGCGCTTGGGGCCGATCAGGCTGAACACGTCGCCCTCGCGGCCGTCCTCGCGCACCAGCGTGGCGGTCAGGCCGAGCCGGCGGCGGGCCTGGAGGTCGGCGGTGAACTTGAACACCGGCGCGGGCAGCAGGTGCACCTCGTCGTAGACGACCAGGCCCCAGTTGCGGGCGTCGAACAGCTCCAGGTGGGCGTAGACGCCCTTCCGCTTGGTCGTCATCACCTGGTAGGTGGCGATGGTGACCGGGCGGATCTCCTTCTTCGTCCCGCTGTACTCGCCGATCTCGTCCTCGGTGAGCGAGGTGCGCTTGACCAGCTCGTGCTTCCACTGGCGGGCCGAGACGGTGTTGGTGACCAGGATCAGCGTGGTCGACTTGGCGTGCGCCATCGCGGCCGCGCCGACCAGCGTCTTGCCGGCGCCGCAGGGCAGCACGACCACGCCCGAGCCGCCGTGCCAGAAGCCCTCGACGGCCTGCGCCTGGTACGGGCGCAGCTGCCAGCCGTCCTCGTCCAGGTCGATCGGGTGCGCCTCGCCGTCCACGTAGCCGGCGAAGTCCTCGGCGGGCCAGCCGAGTTTGAGCAGCACCTGCTTGATCTGCCCGCGCTCGGAGGGGTGCACCACCACGGTGTCGGGGTCGACCCGGGCGCCGACCAGCGGGACGATCTTCTTCGAGCGCAGCACCTCCTCCAGCACCGGCCGGTCGGTGGTGGTGAGCACCAGCCCGTGGGTCGGGTGCTTGAGCAGCTGGAGGCGGCCGTACCGGCCCATGGTGTCCGCCACGTCCACCAGCAGCGCGTGCGGCACCGGGTAGCGCGAGTACGTCACCAGGGCGTCCACCACCTGCTCGGCGTCGTGCCCGGCCGCCCGCGCGTTCCACAGGCCGAGCGGCGTCACCCGGTACGTGTGCACGTGCTCGGGCGCCCGCTCCAACTCGGCGAACGGCGCGATGGCGCGACGGCAGTCGCCGGCCCTGGGGTGATCGATCTCCAGGAGAAGAGTTTTGTCGCTCTGGACGATGAGCGGTCCGTCGTTCACGCGGGGAAGCCCTCCACTGGCTGACAGGGTGGATTGACGCAGACCCTCCAGTGTCGCGCATTCCGCCGGGAGCGTGGGCGGGCCGGTTCCGGGCGGCTACTTCCACTCGTAGAACTTGCCGGTGATCTTGCCTCCGGCGTCCGTCTCGAACTCGAAGACGCCGACGACGCCGTTGAGGCGTTCCAGGGCGGGCGAGGCGGTGGAGAAGAAGATCGCGCCGCGGAAGCTGGTGCCTCCGCCGTCGGTGAAGTGGCCGATGCCGCTGCCGTGCCAGCCGACGCCCTGGCCGTCGGCGGTCATGTCGACGCCCTGGCCCTCGCCGAACAGGGAGCCGTCGGAGCGCAGTTCGGATTCGTAGGTGGCGATGGTGCTGACGGCGGTGCCGTAGTAGCTGCCGGTGCCCTTGATGGACACCTCGACGACCGGGTGCCCGTCTCCGGCGGAGAGGACGCGTCGGCCGGTCTCCTCGGCCTGGATCTCACCGATCAATTCGCCGAGCATGGTGGGTGCCTCCTTGTCGGAATCCCCTGCTTCCGGACTACGCCGATGGGACCGGCCCGTCAATTACTTCGAGTGACCACGGTGCGTACTCGCTCGTTGAGTCGGCCATGAAGAAGTCGAAGCGTGTTCTCACCGCCCTCGCCCTGATGGGCTCGGCCTTCGCGGCCACCGCCTCCTCGGCCGGTTCGGCCCACGCCCTCGCGGGCATCGGCGAGGGGCCCGGCGGCCTGCTCGCGGCGCCCGGGTTCCTGCTGGCGGACACCGTCACCGGGGGCTCGATGCCGGTCGGGCAGGGGCAGATCGGCAGCCTGGCGGACAAGGCCGTCCAGGACAAGATGAAGGAGGCGCAGCAGGGGCACTGAGGCCCCGGACTCACTCGTCGAGTTCCGCGACGCCGGTGATGCGGTGCAGGGCGAAGGTGCGGAGTTCGTCGGCGTGGTGGTCGAAGGCGGTGACGAAGCCGCCTTCGACCTTGACCGGGTCGATGATGCGCTGGCTGGCGATGCCCTCGGCGTTGAGGTAGCCGATCCACATGCGCTCGCCGAGCAGGACGGCCGTCTGCAGGGCGGCCAGGGTCTCGGCGGCGGCGGTGCGGGGGAGCCGGCGCGGGTCGGAGGCGGGGTCGCGGCGGGTGGCGGTGGCCGCGCGGTCGCCGGCCCGGATGGCCTTGATGGCGGCCGCGAGCAGGGTGTCGTCGGGCGCGGGCGGGCCGTCGGGGACGGGCACGGGGGCCGTCCGGGGCGGGGTGCGGTGGCTGTCCGGGCGGGTGATCAGCACGTCGCCCTCGGCGGATTCGGCGGCCGGGGCGTAGCCCATGGTGCGCAGGGTCGCGAGCAGCACGTCCGGGGCGGCCTGGGAGGCGAGGACGGTGGGCGCGAGCAGCCGCAGCCGCAGGTCGGCGGAGCGGCGGTCGGCGAGCACCTCGCCGAGCAGGGACGGGTCGTCGCACCGCAGGTAGGAGGAGGCGGCGCCGACCCGCAGGACGCCGTGCCGGCGGGCGACGTCGTCGATCAGGTAGGCGAGCGGCTGCGGGACGGGCGTGCGGCTGTGCTGCTCCAGGAAGGACCGCAGGTCGGTGGCGGTGCGGCCGGCGTCGAGGGCGCGGCGCACCGAGCCCGGGGTGAAGCGGTAGACGGTGGCGCCGCCCTTGGACTCGATGTCGGCGCACAGGGCGAGGGCCTGGGCGAGCGGGGTGAGCAGCGGGCCGGGGGCGATCGCGGTGAGGTCCGGCTGGAGGATCACGTGGTCCAGCGGCTGGGGGAGCAGCGGGGCGAGCACCTCGGCCGGGTCGGACTCGGCGGTGAGCAGGGCGCGGGCGGGGGCGGCCAGGGCGCCGCGGCCGGTGATGCCGAGGAGTTCGGCCTCGTCGAGGGTCCAGGCGGTGAGCTCGTCGCGCAGTTCGCGGCCGTCCGGGCCGGTGGGGCCGCCGCGCAGCGGGCGCTGCCAGCGCAGGGTGGGCAGCAGTTCCTCGGCGGTGGCCGGGGTGCCCGGCGGGAGTTCGGCGAGCAGGGCGAGGGCGGCGCGGCGGACGGAGGGGGCGAGGGTGCGGTCGAGTTCGGGGCCGAGGGCGGCGCGCGGCTTGCCCCGGCCGTCCGCGGTGCCGGTGAGGGCGGGGACGCGGGTGGCGGCGAGCCAGGCGGAGGCCAGTACGGACCAGCGCTCGGCGGTGTCCAGGTGCAGCCAGGTGTCGTACCCCGGGGTGGGGGCCCAGCGTTCGTCCACCTCGCCGTCGGGGGCCAGCAGCCCCGCGGTGTAGGCGAGTTCGAGCCAGAAGGCGGTCTGCCGCTCGGTGCTCTCCAGGGCCTGGGCGGTGCGCTTGAGGTCGCGCACGCCGAGGCCGCCGGCGCGCAGGGTCAACGGCGGGGTGAGGCCCCAGCCGTCCAGCAGTTCCTCGACGGTCTTGACCGCGGTGTGCGCCTGGCCGGCCGCGGCGCCGTCCACGGCCCCGGGGTCGCGCGGGGCGGCGGCGGGCGCGGGCTCGGGCTGCACCGGCTCGACGGTGCGGTGGGTGCGGCCGCCGCGCAGGTGCAGGGCGAGTTCGCGGGGCAGCACGACGCTGCCGGGGCTGTTGGGCAGCAGCAGACCGCGGGCGAGCAGCCACTCGACCGGGCTCTGGGCGTCCTCGGCGGTGACCGGGCGGGCGGCGTCCGGGACGGTGCCGGTGGGCGGGCCCCAGACCAGCCGTTCCAGCAGCCGCCGCGCGGCCTCGGGCGCGGTGTCGAGCAGCGCCGCGCAGCGGGTGCGGTCGGTGAGCAGTGCGGTGAGCGCGGCGACGGCGCTGACCGGGTCCGGGGTGGCGGGCTGCCCGGCGGAGGCGAGCAGCTGCTGCAGCCGGGCCGGGGACATGCCGATGGTGGCGTCGGCGAGGGTGGGGCCGAGGCCGGTGCGGCCCGGGTTGCCGGTGGTCGGGGCGAGCGCCTCGCGGACGGCGAGGACCAGCCGCAGCCCGTTGTCCGGGCCCCAGAGCAGCGCCCGGTCGCGCAGGGTGGCGATCGCGCGCGGCAGGGCGGTGGCGACGGCGGACCGGTCGGCGGGGGTGAGCGGGGTCGCGCCGGGGTGCGGCTTGACCTTCGCCGGGCCGGTCAGCAGGGTGCGGACGGTGCTCAGCGAGGTGCCGTCCGGGGCGGTGGCCAGCGCCTCGGCGACCTGGAGGGTGAAGCGGTCGAGCCGCTCCAGGGCGCGCAGCGCGGAGGCGCGCGAGGAGAGCCGGGCGGACAGCTGGGTGAGGTCGCCGGGGACGGGGTTCAGCAGGTCGGGGCGGGAGCGGAGCAGGGCGGCGAGCGCGTCGTCCGGACGGGCGCGCAGTTCCTCGGCGAGGGTGCGCGGGCCGGTGGCGGACCTGCTCCGGCGTTGAGGGCCCTGCTGTGTGGTCATTCGACCTAGGTTAGTCGGGCGCGGGGACGACGGGGTGTCCCTCGTCCTGCCGCACCCGCGGCGCACCGCGGACCCGCGGACGGACTCGCGCGGGCGGGGGCGGGGTGGGTAGCGTCACGCCGAGGGCGGTTCGGTGGGCGGCCGGTACGGGCGAGGCGGGGTGGTCGGTGATGACGGACGGCGAGTGGTGGCGCAAGAGCGGGCCGTGGAGCGAGCGCTCGGGCGGCGGCCCGGAGGCCGACGCGGGCTCCGGTTCCGGCGGCGCCGCGGAGGCTCCGTCCGCCCCCTCCTCCGCTCCCGTCCCCGCCCCGGGGCCCGTGCCGGACTTCGACCCCGACAGCGTGTACGACCCGCCGGCGCCGAGCGCGGCCGGCATCCCGTCCGTACCGCTGGACCCGCCGGACCTGGCCACCGCCGAGGCGCGGGCACACACGATCCCGCCGCCCACGGTGTCGAGCACCGGCCCGTGGACGATGACCCTCTTCGACTTCTCGGACGGGCCGCGGCCCGCGCCGAAGCCCATCCCCGAGCAGCGCACCGGGGAGGAGGCCGAGCCCGCGCCGGAGCCGGCGGTGCCTGCCGCGGACCTGAGGAAGAAGCCGCGCAGGGGCTTGTTCAAGCCGGCTCCCGCCGCTCCTCCCGCGCCGCCCGAGGCCCCGGCGGGGAAGGCCGTGGGCAAAGCGAAGGGGAAGGCGAAGGGCAAGGGCCAGGAGGCGCAGAAGGACGCGCCCGCCCGCAAGCCCTCCCCGCTGATCCTGCTCTCCTGCGGCCTGCTGGTCGGCGGCGCGGTCTCCGGTTTCTTCCCGGCCATGCTGGCCGGCTGGGGCCTCGGCTACCTGTCCCGCCAGATCTCCGACCTGATGCGCAAGTTCGTGATCCTGGGCATTCCGTTGGCCACGATGAGCGCGACCACCCTCTACTCCATGCGGCAGGCCAAGCAGGCCGGGGGGCAGGGCGGTGGCCTCCAGTCGGGCTCGCCGCTGGGCCAGATCAGCTGGTCGTCGGCCCCGGACGTGCTGCGGCTGGCCGCGGTGCTGTCGGCGGTGGTCCTGCTGCTGCTCACCATGCGCCGCCGCCCGCCGCAGCAGGGCTGAGCCGGGGGCGGTCGGCGGCGGCCGCCGGGTGACGGCCGTTCGCGGCTCGGCGGCTCCATGGTTCGGGCGCTCACGGCTCGTGCGCTCACGGCTCGGGTGACGCCCGGCCCGCCGCGGCGGGCCGGGCGTCAGTCGTCGGCGAGGTGGACGAGGCGGTGGAAGGTCGCCGGGTCGCCGAGGTGGCCGACGATCCAGTGCGCGACGGTGGCGCGGGTGGCGGTGCCGGCGCGGGGAAGCGGCCGGTCGTAGGAGATCTGCGGGCCCACGGACGGCGGTCCGTCCTTGAGCATCGGCACCCGGACGACCGTCCAGGCGGTGTCGGAGCCGGCGAGCACCGCCTCCATCCGGGCGAGGTCGTGATGGATCTCCCGGTACAGCCGGTCGACCACCAGCCTGCTCACGACCCGCTGGGCGAACGGGAGCCGGCTGGTGTCCAGGCCCGCCGAGCTCATCGTCACGAGGTGCCGGACGCCGCCGTCCCGGACCGCCGCGGTCAGCTCCCGGGCGCCGTCGGAGAAGACGGTGGTGGCCCCGCGGCCGGTGCTGCCGAGGGTGGCGACGACGGCGTCCTGGCCGTTCAACGGGCCGTGCAGGGAGCCGGGTTCGCCGACGTCGGCCCGCGCGGTGAGCGCGCTGCCGTGCGTGTGCGCCGGTAGCCGGGCGGGGTCGCGGGCGACGGCGGTGACGGTGTGTCCGGCCGCCAGCGCGAGGTCGACCACCAGGCGGCCGGTGCGTCCGGTGGCGCCCACGACTGCGATCCTCATCGGTTCCTCCTCAGGATTCCGGGACTCGGACGGTCCGGGGTCGGTGCTTGTCATTCATTCAGACGGACTGTATGAATGAAACCAAGTGAACCACAGCACACCGCGAGTGCAAGTCCAAAGGAGCGATGGGACATGGGAGTTCTGCAGGCTCGGTACCCCGATCTGGCCGGCCGGGTGGTCGTGATCGCCGGCGGCAGCCGCGGCATCGGTGCGGAGACCGCCCGCGCCTTCGCCCGGCAGGGTGCGGCCGTCGCCGTCCTCGGCCGCGACGAGGCGGCGCTGAAGGAGGTGGCCGGGGAGCTGCGGGCGGAGGGCGCCCGGGCGCTCGGGCTGGTCGCCGACTGCACGGACGCGACGGCGCTCGGCTCCGCCGCCGCCCGGATCGAGCAGGATCTCGGCCCGGTCGACGTCCTGGCCGCCTTCGCCGGCGGCGACGGCTACCCGGTGCCGACCGTCCGCGAGACCGAGGAGCACTGGCGGGCCGTGCTGGACGGCAACCTCACCGCCACCTTCCTCACCGTCCAGGCCTTCCTGCCCGGCCTGCTGGCCCGCGGCAGCGGTTCGATCGTCACCATGGCCTCCACGGCGGGCCGGCTGCCCAGCGGCGCCTCCGCCGCCTACGCCACGGCCAAGGCGGGCGTGCTGATGTTCACCCGGCACCTCGCCCTGGAGGTCGCCGGTGAGGGCGTGCGGGTCAACGCCGTCGCGCCGGGTGCCGTCCGTACCGAGCGGACGGCGGCGCAGATGCCGCCCGAGGTGCAGGCCGCGGTCGCCGCCGCGCACCCGCTGGGCCGCCTCGGCGAGCCGGTGGACATCGCCTCGGCCGTGCTCTTCCTGGGCTCGGACGCGTCCTCCTGGATCACCGGGCAGACCCTGGACGTCAGCGGCGGGCGGGTCATGCTCTGAGCGGCCGGGCCGTCCCGGCGGGCGCCGGGACGGCCCCGCCCGGGTGAACCGATCGGCGATACTGCCAGTTCACGCGGACGAGCGGAACGAGTGGAGGCGAGCGGGATGAGCCCCCGGTCCTACCGGATGGGACAGCGGCAGGCGGAGGTCGACGAGACCCGCGCCCGGATCGTCGCGGCCGCCCGCGCGCACCTGGCCGAGACCGGAGGGGTCTCGCTGGACGCCGTCGCCCGCCGCGCGGACGTCGCCCGGGCGACCGTCTACTACCAGTTCGGCTCCAAGGCGGGCCTGCTGGAGGCGGTCTGCGACGCCCTCGCCGCGCAGGGCGGCATGGCCGGGCTCGCCGAGGCCTTCACCCTGGCCGACCCCTGGGCGGCGGTGGACCGCTTCGTCGAGGTGATGGGCGGCTTCTGGGCGGTCGACCGGGTCTGCACCCGGCGGCTGCGGGCCCTCGCCGCGCTCGACGAGGAGGTGGGCCGGGTCATCGCCGACCGCGACGCCCGCCGCCGCGAGGGTGCCGCCGTCCTGGCCGGCCGGCTGCCCGCCGCCCCGCCGGACGCGGCGAGCCTGCTCTTCGTCCTCACCGCCTTCGAGACCTACGACGCGTTGGAGGCGGAGGCGGAGGCGGAGGCGGAGACGGGAGCGGAGACGGGGACGGCGGGCAGGCCGGACGGCGGTGGTGGTGGTCCGACCGCCGCGACCCCGGCCGTCATCCGTCTGGTCCGCGCCGCGCTCGGTGGGCCGGTGGACCGGCCGTAGCGGCGCCGGGGCCGCCCGTCGGCGGCCGTCCCGGTCAGCCGGCCTGCCGCGCGGCCATGCCGAGGATCCCGGCGGTGACCGCCGCCGGGTCGTCGGTGGGCAGCGAGTGTCCTGCGCCGGGGACGATCTCGACCCGGGCGGCGGGCACCAGCCGGTGCAGGCGGTCGGCGACGGCCCGGGAGTCGTGCAGGGCGCTGCGTTCGCCGAGGAGGAAGAGGGCGGGGGCGGTGAGTCGGCCGAGTTCCTCGTCGGTGAGGGTGGCGGCCGGGGGCAGCCGGCGGCGGAAGCCCATCGAGGCGCGGACCAGGGCCATCAGTTCGGTCTCCAGGACGGCGCTGTTGCCGACCATTCGGGCCAGCCTGGGGCGCAGCGGTCGCGGCGCCATGGCGGCGAGGCCGCCGAGGATCATCCAGGTGTAGAAGCGGCGGTCCAGGTCGGCCAGGCCCGCCGTGTCGACCAGGGTGAGTCCGGCGGTCCGGCCGGGGTGGTGGATCTGGTGGTTGAGGGCGATCCAGCCGCCGTAGGAGCAGCCGACCAGGTGGGCGGTGGGCAGGTCGAGGGCGGTGAGCAGGTCCTCCAGCCAGGCGGCGGCGTCGCGGCCGTCCGCGATGGGGGCGCTCTGCACGCTGGCGCCCGGTTCGCCGACGGTGTCCACGGCGATCACGGTGTGCTGTGCGGCGAGGGTGTCGAGGTAGCCGTGCCACATCAGCGCGTTGCCGCCGGAGCCGGGCAGCAGCACGATCGGCCGTCCTTCGGCGGGACCGGTGCGGTAGACGCGGGTGGTGCCGTAGCCGGTGGGGACGTCGAGCGGCGTCCACGGCCGGGGCCGCAGTTCGGTCAGCGCGCGCTCGTAGGCGGTGCGGAAGCGGGCTTCGGCCTTGCCGTTCCTGAACTCGCTGATTCGCATGGTACATGTGTATCACATGCATGATACGGGTGTACCAGGAGAATGGGTCGGACGTACGGAGGCCGGAACATGACCGCGAAGGTCGACCACGAGGAACGCCGCCGGCAGATCGCCGAGGCCCTGCTGCGCATCGCCGACACCCAGGGCCTGCAGTCCGCCAGCATGCGGGCGGTCGCGACGGAGGCCGGCGTCTCCCTGCGACTCGTGCAGTACTACTTCACGACCAAGGAGGGCCTGCTCCTGGACGCCCTGGCCAGGCTCGGCACCCAGCTCCAGGCCCGGATGGAGCAGTGGATCGGCCCGGCGCGCGCGCCCCGGGAGGTGGTGACGGCGGTCCTGTCCTGCATCCTGCCGACGGACGCCGAGAGCCGCCGGATCACCAGGACGTACGCGGCGTACTACACGCTGGTCCTCGGCGACCCCGAGGTGCTGGAGAAGCAGGCCGCGCAGCCGCCGGTCGTGCTGGAGGGCTTCCTCGCCAAGCAGCTGCGCGCGGCGCAGCAGGCCGGGGAGATCGGGCCGGAGCGGGACGTCGACACGGTCGCGGCCGGGCTGCTGGCGATGGTCAACGGACTCGGCTCCAGCGTCCTGGGCGGCCAGCGCACCGGTGAGCAGGCGCTCGCGGTCCTCGCGTACCACCTGGACGAGCTGTTCGGCCGGCCGGAAGCCGGCTGAGGGCACGCCCGCCGATCCCCGCCGCGGCCGGTTCCTCGCCCCGCCGCCTCCCCGCCCTGCCGAATCGCCTCCCCGCCGAATCGCCTCCCCGCCGATCCCGGCGGCGGGCCGGCACCCCTCGCGGCACGGGGGTTAACACCCGTACGGGACGGGTGCTTTCCCCGTTCTGCGGGTGGGCCGGCCACCGCCAGACTCGGGGCATGCCCGCGCAGCCCGTGATGACGACCGAAGCGCCCGAAGCCCCCACTCCCCGGCCGGGGAGCGGCGGCAGCGACTTCGCCCAGCTGACCCGCCGGATAGCCGCCGAGGGCCTGCTCGACCGGCGCCCCGGCTACTACGCCGTCCGCGCGGGCCTGGTGCTCGCCGCCTTCCTCGGCGGCTGGTACGCCCTGTTCGCGCTGGGCGACACCTGGTGGCAGCTCGGCCTGGCGGCGGCGATGTCCGTCGTCTTCGCCCAGATCGGCCTGCTCTCCCACGACCTGGCGCACCGCCAGGTCTTCGACCGGCGGCTGCCGAGCGAGATCGGCGGCCGGATCGCCGCCAACCTGCTGATGGGCATGAGCTACGGCTGGTGGATGAACAAGCACACCCGCCACCACGCCAACCCGAACCACGAGGAACGGGACCCGGACGTCGCACCCGAGCTCCTGGTGTGGTCCAAGCGGCAGGCCCGGCAGGCGAGCGGCCTCGCCCGGTTCATCGGCCGCCGGCAGGCGTACCTGTTCGTCCCGCTGCTCCTGCTGGAGGGCCTCAACCTCAGCTTCAACAGCTTCCGCGCGCTGCGCAGCCCCGTCATGAAGCGCCCGGTGCTGGAGGGCGTGCTGCTGGTGGTCCACTTCGCCGGCTACTTCGGCCTGGTGTTCGCCGCGCTCCCGGCCGGCAAGGCGGTCGCCTTCCTGGCCGTCCACCAGGCGCTGCTCGGGGTCTACCTGGGGTGCGTCTTCGCCCCGAACCACAAGGGCATGCTGATGGTGACGCCCGGGATGAAGCTCGACTTCCTGCGCCGCCAGGTGCTCACCTCGCGCAACGTCCGCGGCGGGGTGCTCATCGACTCGCTGATGGGCGGCCTCAACTACCAGGTGGAGCACCACCTGTTCCCCAGCATGCCGACCCCGGCGCTGGGGCGGGCCGCCCGGATCACCCGGGAGTTCTGCGCCGAGAAGGACGTCCCGTACTGCGAGACCGGCCTGTTCCGCTCCTACCGGGAGATCTTCGCCCACCTGCACCGGGCCGGCGAGCCGCTCCGCTCCGACGGGTGACCGTCACCTCCGCCGCGGCGGCCGGCGGTCGCCTCCGCCGCGGCGGGAGGGGCGGGAGGGCGTGAACGCCGCTGTCCCGCGCGGGAGCTCGGACCGGCCGACGTCCCGTACGGACCGGCCGTCCTGCGGCACCGCCCGTACGGTTGCGCGTTCGCGCCCGTACGATGCCCGAGCGGGGTGGGCGGAGGCCGGAGGTGGATGTGGTTCGGTTCTGGCTGCGGTGGGTGATGATCGCGGTCCTGGGGACGGCGGTCGTGTTCGGCGGCTGGGCGGGGTGGCGGCTCTACCGCGCCACGGCCATCCCGGCCCCTCCGGACGTCCCGGGGATCGCACAGGCCCAGGTGACCGGGGAGGCCCGCCGGGCGGCCGAGGAGCGGATGGCCGACCGGATCGACCGGCTGCCCGAACTGCTGCCGTGGGCGCAGGGGTTGGGGAGGTCGACGGTCGACGTGTGCCGCACCGACTACCGCGGTGATCTGTTCAGCCGGGGTACGTGGCTGCCGGTGGCCTGCGAGCGGACCGTGAACGTCTACCTGGCCTTCGACGGGGGTGACGTCCGCTCCCGGCTGGCCGATCTGGACCGGTACCTGGACGGCCAGGGCTGGCGCAGCTCGCAGAGGTGGAACAGTCTGGTCGCGGCCGACGAGTACGACCACCAGCCGCCCGCCGACCCGACCCCGGAGGAGGCGGCGGAGGCGGCGGCCAGGCCGATCGCCCCGTCCGTGGAGTTCGCGCTGGCGACGGGCGAGGCGGTGCGGACGGAACTGGCCGTGAACGTCACCCGGCCGCCCGGCCCCGAACTCCTGACCTCCGGTGAGGACTACTGGTACGAGAAGTACGGAAGCCGGCGCTACCGGAACGACGAGGGGCAGCGGTCCGAGTACCTGGCCTGGCAGCCCGTGCGGCCGAGCGAGGTCACGAAGGCGGCCGAGGGCCGGTACGTGGCGGTCCTGGGCTTCACGACCAGGTACGCGCAGCACGAGGCCGGGTAGGGGCCGGCCGGCCGCGGCCGGTTCTGTCCCGGGCCTGCCGGGCCCGTGCCTCGGGCCCTGCCGGGCCCCGGGACCGTCGGCCTCAGGCCTTCCGCTCGAAGCCGGCCAGCAGGCCGCGCGGGTCGAAGGTGACCCGGATCCGGGCGATCCTCCCGTCCTCGACGTGCATCCAGTTCGCCGTGGGCGCCGGCGGGGCGATGCTCGTGCACAGCTCGAACCAGGTGATCACCTCGTCGCCCTCGGCCACCCGGACCTTCACGTCGATCTTCTCCAGCACCTGCCCGAGCCCCTTCAGCCCGGCCAGCGCCTCCTCCACCCCGGAGACCGTCCCCAGCGCGCCGACGAAGTCGACGTCCTCGGCCAGCAGCCCCCGGACGGTCTCGAAGTCGCCCGCCTCCCAGGCGGTGAAGTAGGTCTCGGCAAGCTCACGCGCGGTCTTCGTCGTCGTCATGCCTCCATCCTCCCGGCCACCACGATCATCCGTCCAACAGATGAATCAGATGGAACCTATCTCTTCTGATGATGGAAGAAGGGTGCGCTGCGTGATCGGCGGGCCACGACTGTCACGCCGAGTGAAGGCCGGCTGAAGTGGTTTCGGACCGTTCGGGCCGGTAAGGCGCTCATCGCTGGAATGCGAAGGAGGCGTGAATCGTGATCACCGAACAGCAGGCCCGCTCCATGCTGCACCAGCCCGTCCACGACGTACGGGGCAGCCGGATCGGCAAGGCGGACCACATGTTCCTCGACGACGTCACCGGCAAGCCGGCGTGGGTCAGCGTCAAGACCGGATGGTTCGGGGCGGGCGAGTTGTTCGTGCCGATCCGCGACGCCCGGGTCGTCGGCGAACACCTGGAGGTGCCGTACCCGAAGGAGAAGGTCAACAACGCGCCGCTGGTGGACGTGGACCGTGGCGGACACCTCTCCGTGCGCGAGGAACATCGGCTCCACCAGTACTACGGCATCGGGGACGGGGGCCGGAAGGCGGCCGACCGGCCCGCCGCGGGCACCGGCACCACCGCCGCGGCCGCCGCTGCCGGAACCGCCGCCACGAGCGGGCACACCGGTACGACGGGCGCTGCCGCCGCGACCGGTCGGGCCGCCACGACCCCGACCGCCGCCACGCGTGCCGCCGCGGCTCCGGGCGCCGCCTCCGCGACCGGCCGGACCGGTGTCCACCCGGGCGAGGACGGCACGATGACCCGTTCCGAGGAGCGGATGCGCGTCGGCGTCGAGCGGTACGAAGCCGGCCACGCGAAGCTGCGCAAGTACGTCGTCACCGAGGAGGAGCGGCAGACCGTGCCGGTGCGGCACGAGGAGGTCCACGTCGAGCACGAACCCATCGCCGAGGCCGACCGGGGTGCCGTGATGTCCGGCGAGCTCATCTCGGAGGCCGAGTACGAGGTCACCCTGCACGCGGAGCGGCCGGTCGTGCGCACCGAGGCCGTCCCGGTCGAGCGCGTGCGGCTGGTGACCGAGGAACGCGTCGAGGAGCAGACCGTCACCGGCCGGGTGCGCAAGGAGCGCATCGAGGCCGACCTGCCCGACGGCGGGACGGCACGGACGCAGGGCAAGGAGATCCAGAGCAAGGCGGTCCAGGGCAAGGAGATCCAGGGCATGGACCGCCGCCGGTGACGTCGGCCGGGTCGTGACCGCCCCGCGTGGCCGCGGCCCGGGCGTCCGGGCGCCCACCGGGTCGTCCCCGGCGGACCGATCGGCCGAGCGGATGGAGCACCGGTCGAATATCGTCACCGGTCATGGAGATGCACCAGCTGCGCTACTTCGCCGCCGTGGTCGACGAGGGGACCTTCACCGCCGCCGCGGCCCGGCTGCACGTGAGCCAGTCCGGCATCAGCACCCAAGTGGCCAAGCTGGAGCGCGAACTGGGTCAGCTGCTGCTCGACCGGGCGGGCCGGCAGGTGCGCCTCACCCCGGCCGGCGAAGCGGTCCTCCCGCTGGCGAAGAACGCCCTGGCCACCCTCGACGCCATCCAGCACACCGTCGCCGAGTTCGCGGACGCCGTCCGCGGCCGGGTCCGGCTGGGCATGATCACGGGCTGTTCGATCCCGCCCTTCCTGGACGCCGTCGCCGACCTCGGCCGCAGTCACCCCGGCATCGAACTCAGCCTGCACGAGGGGCACTCCGAGGACCTCCAGGCGCAGGTCCTGGCCGGCTCGCTCGACCTGGCCCTGATCGGCTACGCGGGCGAGGTCTTCCCGGGCCTGGAGGCCACCGTCGCCATCGACGAGCCGATCGCCGCCGTCGTCCCGGTCGGGCACTCCCTGGACCGGGCTCGGCTGCGGCTCGCGGACCTGCGGGGCGAGAAGATCCTCTGCCTCTCCCCGGGTACCGGCATCCGTGCCGCCTACCGGGGCTCCTGCCGGCAGCTCGGCCTCGACCCGCGGGTGGACATCGAGGCCAGCTCCCCGGTCGCCCTGCTCCGGCTCGCCGAGCGCGGCGCGGGCGTGGCCGTCCTCAGCCCCTCCTCCGCCGCGGGCGACGGACTGCGGGCCGTCCCGCTGGTCGACGCCGCCATCCGGGCCCGGCTCGGGCTGGTCGCCCGTCGCGACCAACCCTCCCCGGCCGTACGGCTGTTGATGGCCCGGCTGAGGGCGGCGCTGCGTCAGGGCTGATCCCGTACCGCCCGTGCGACCCGGCCGGGCCCGGTGTCCTCGGCTCAGGCCTTCCCGTGCGGGTCGCGGCCCGAGGCGGCCAGCGCGCGGTCCCACGCGGGGGCGTCCTCCGGCAGGGCCACCGCCTCGGCGAAGCCCGCGTACTGCCGGTACAGCTCGGCGTTCTCCGCCACGATCTCCCCGGTCAGCAGGGCGAGTTCCTCGTCGACCTCGATCCGCCCGCCGGTC
The DNA here is from genome assembly GCF_042724755.1 of Kitasatospora sp. NPDC127067. NCBI lineage: Bacteria > Bacillati > Actinomycetota > Actinomycetes > Kitasatosporales > Streptomycetaceae > Kitasatospora > Kitasatospora sp. NPDC127067. Next base: position 28,801 of record NZ_JBHXEM010000003.1, read on the forward strand.
GCCCGGGCCACGTCCCAGCCGTGCAGCAGCAGCTCCAGGATCAGCATCCGGGCGATGCCGACGGCCGGCATCGGGGTGCCGCCGAGGTCGACGTCCCCCTCCCAGGCGGCCGGGTCCGCCCAGGCCGCGACCGCGCGCTCCAGCTGGGCCGCGTAGGCGGAGCGCCAGTCGGGGTCGGCGGCGAAGTCCCGCGCGTTCAGCTCCTCGGGCAGCTCGATCCGCCGGGCCCGGTGCTCCAGGCCGTGCGAGGTGTAGAGCACCCAGTGGTTGATCAGCGCGCGGGTGTCGAACTCCGGGCAGGGCGTCGGCGCGTCCAGCGGCTGGTCGGCCGGGACGGCGGCGGCGACACCGGCCGCGGCGGAGGCGGCGCGGGTCAGGAACGGGTGCATCGGGTGGGCGTTCATGGCCTCGATTCTGGGCCGGGCCGCACCGGCGGGTCTTGAAGAAACGCGACGACTAGCCTGGCGGCATGGGCATGGACTCGCCGGCCTCCCCGGCCTCCCCCGACCTCGGCCGGGGCGTGCTCCACCCCGCCCGGGCGGCGGAGCTGATCACCGTGGACCGGCTCGCGCCCGACCCGGCCGTGGCGGTGTTCGTCGAGTACTACTGGCTGGTCCGCTGGGATCTGCACGGCCTGCCGCCGTACGAGCAGAAGGTGCTCGCCCACCCCAACGTCCACCTGGTCTTCGAGGCGCCGGTGGCGCGGGTGTACGGGGTGGACCGCTCGCTCTTCGTCCGACGGCTGGAGGGCGCCGGGCACGTGCTGGGCGCGCGGTTCCGTCCCGGCGCCTTCCGCGCCCTCGCCGGGCACCCGGTGAGCGGGCTCGCCGACCGTTCCGTGCCCGCCGCCGAGTACTTCGGGCCCGCGGCCGACCGGTTCAACGCGGAGGTCCTCGGGGCGCCCGGCGATCCGGCCGCGCTCGCCGACGCCTTCCTCCGCCCCCGGCTGCCCGCGCCCGACCCGGTCGCCGCCGAGGTCGCCGCCATGGTGGACCGGATCACCCGCACACCGGACCTTCGCCGGGTGGACGAGCTGGCCGCCGGGCTGGGCCTGACCGTCCGCCGTCTCCAGCGGCTGTTCGCCGAGTACGTCGGCGCCTCCCCGAAGTGGGTGCTGCGCCGTGCCCGTCTCCACGAGGCCGCCGAACGCGCCGGTACGGACGGCGGGTTGGACCTGGCCGCGCTCGCCGCCGAGCTGGGCTACGCCGACCAGGCGCACCTCACCCGGGACTTCACCGCGGCCGTCGGCGTCTCCCCGGCCCGTTACGCGGGGTCGCGCCGGACCCCGGCTACGCCCCCAGGAAGCGCTGCAGCTCGTCCAGCACGTAGTTGGCCCCGGTGTACCCGATCCCCTGGAACCACAGCTGGTCGTCCACCGGGAACGCCCGGTGCCCCTTGACGGCTCCCAGCGCCTGCCACCCCGGGCTCGCGAGTGCCGCGGTGGCGCCCGACAGCTCCGGATCGCCGTACGTGGCGTACAGCAGCAGGTCGCCGTCGGCCCGGGCGAGCTGGTCCGGCGGGATCTCGAAGTCCGACTGGTCGACGTTCTGCGCGTCGGGCCGGCCGATCTGGGCGTCGGAGAGCACCGTCCCGGGGAAGCTCTGCCGCCCGAACAGCCGGATGCCGCCGCCCTCCACGAACCGCACCAGGCTCACCTTGCGCCCCGACAGCTTCGCCGCCGCCAGCGCCTGCGCGACCTGTCCGGCGTGCTTCTGGTACGCGCCGGCGAAGGCCGCCCCGGCCGCCTCCCGGCTCAGCGCCTGGGCGTGCAGCTGGAAGTCGGCCTTCCACGGCGCCCCGGAGGTCTGGGTGAGCACGGTGGGGGCGATCTCCCGCAGCTGCTCGTAGCGGTCGCCGTCGCGGGTCTGGTTGGAGAGGATCAGGTCCGGCCGCAGGGCCCGTACGGTCGGCAGGTCGGGTGCGCCGACCGGGCCGACCAGCCGGATCCCGGCCGTCCGGGAGGCCGGCCAGTACTCGGGGTAGCTGGTGTCGCGGCCCGGCAGCGCGGCGCCGACCGGGGTGATGCCGAGGGTCAGCGCGGAGTCGAGCACGTCGGTGTCCAGCACGACCACCCGCATCGGCGCGCCCGGCACCAGGACCGGGCCGGTGGCGGCGTTCACCGTCACCGGCGGCACCGGGGCCGGGGACGGCCAGGCGCCGGTGACGGGGCCGTCCGCGGCCCCCGGGGCCGGGTGCCGGGTGGTGCAGCCGGCGGCCGCCGCGAGCGCGCCCGCGCCGAGGCCGGTCAGGAGGGTGCGGCGGGAGATCCGGGGCATCGGCGGTCCTCTGGCGGCGCGGGCGGGTCGGGGCGCCGTCGATTATGTCCGAAATGGCAGCTAAAGTGCCGTTAAGCGGAGGCGCCGTCCGGGGTGAGCGCCGCCCACGGGGCGCCCGGCACGACCAGCGGGGTGCCGGTCACCGGGTCCGGCACCACCACCGAGTCCAGTCCGAACACCTCCCGCACCAGCTCGGCCGTCACCACGTCCGCGGGCGGGCCCTGCGCCACCACCCGGCCGTCCCGCATCGCCACCAGGTGGTCGGCGTACCGGGCGGCCTGGTTGAGGTCGTGCAGCACCGCGACGACCGTCCGGCCGCGCTCGACGTTCAGCCGGCGGACCAGGTCCAGCACCTCCACCTGGTGCGCGATGTCCAGGTAGGTGGTCGGCTCGTCCAGCAGCAGGATGTCGGTGCCCTGGGCGAGCGCCATCGCGATCCAGGCGCGCTGGCGCTGGCCGCCGGACAGCTCGTCCATGCTCCGCTCGGCCAGTTCGGCGGTGGAGGTGCGCTCCAGCGCCTCGGCGACCGCCGTCTCGTCCTCCGGCGACCACTGCTGCCACCAGCTCTGGTGCGGCTGGCGGCCGCGCGCGACCAGGTCCGCCACCGAGATGCCCTCGGGGGCGGTCGGCGACTGCGGCAGCAGGCCGAGCCGCTGGGCGATCCGCTTGGTCGGGATCCGCGCCAGCTCCTCGCCGTCCAGCAGCACCGCGCCCCGGACCGGCTTCAGCAGCCGGCCGAGGGCCCGCAGCAGGGTCGACTTGCCGCACGCGTTCGGGCCGACGATCACCGTCACCCGCCCGTCCGGAACGGCCACGTCCAGGCCCTCGACGACCGTGCGCGCCTCGTAGGCCAGGGTGAGGCCCCGGGCCTCCAGACGGTGAGCGGACATCAGGAACCTCCACGGCGGGATCGGATCAGCAGCCACATCAGGTACGGGGCGCCGACCATGCCGGTCACCACGCCCACCGGCAGCTCCGTCGGAGCGAGCAGCCGCCGGGCGATCAGGTCGGCGAGGACCACCACCAGCGCGCCGGTCAGCGCCGAGCAGAACAGCGGGATCTGCGCCGAGCGGGCCAGCCGCAGCGCGATCTGCGGGGCCATCAGCGCGACGAAGTCCACCGGCCCGGCCGCCCCGGCCGCGCACGAGGCCAGCACGATGCCCAGCAGCGCCATGCCGAGGCGGATCCGGTCCAGGCGCAGGCCGAGGCCGACGGCGGTGGCGTCGTCGAAGGAGATCGACCGCTGGGCGCGGGCGGCCCACAGCGCGACCGGCAGGGCGGCGAGCAGCACCCGGGCGAGCCATTCGGCCTGGTCGTAGCCGGCGCCGTTCAGGCTGCCGGTCATCCAGACCTTGGCGGCCTGGGCCTGGAAGCCGTCGCCCTTGGTCAGGAAGACGGAGGTGAGGGAGGACAGCGCGACGCTGATGCCGATGCCGATCAGCACGAAGCGCTGCGCGTGCAGGCCGCGCCGCCAGGCCAGCGCGTACACCAGCAGCCCGGCCACCAGCCCGCCGGCCACCGCCGCGTACGGGGCCTGGCCGGTCGAGCCGACCACGCCGTACGCCATCAGGCCGACCACGGTCGCGGTCGCGCCCCAGGTCACGCCCACCACGTCGGGGCTGGCCAGCGGATTGCGGGCGACGGTCTGGATCAGCGCCCCGGCCAGCCCGAGCGCCAGGCCGACCAGCAGCCCGACCACCACCCGGGGCAGCCGGAACTCGCCGACCACCAGCTCGTGCGGGCTGGGCCGTCCGAGCACCACCTTGACCACCTCGCCCGGCGGGACGGTGGACTCGCCCAGGCAGAGCGAGGCCACCACGGTCGCCGCCAGCGCCACCAGCAGCCCGACGGCGACGGCCACCGAGCGCCGGTGCAGCAGGAACGACGCCCGTCCGGCCCGGACGACGGAGTACCCGCGCAGGGGGACGGAACCGTTGCGGCGGCCGGGGGCCGTGCCGGGGCCGGGAGGCGCGCCGGGGCCGGGAGCCGTGCCGGGGACGGAACTCATGCGGCCACCACCTTCCGGCGGCGGACCAGGGCCACCAGCACCGGGACCCCGACCAGGGCCGTCATCACGCCCGCCGGGACCTCGGACGGCGGGAACAGGACCCGGCCGAGGGTGTCGGCGAGCAGCAGCAGCGCCGGGCCGAGGACGGCGGAGAAGGCGAGGATCCAGCGGTGGTCGGCGCCGGCCACCGCGCGGGCCGCGTGCGGGACGGCGAGGCCGACGAAGGCGATCGGACCGGCCGCCGCGACCGCGGAACCGGTCAGGACGGTCGCGCCGAGCGCGCCGACCGCCCGGACCAGGCCGGTCTTGGCGCCCAGCCCCTTCGCGGTGTCGTCGCCGAGCGCCAGCGCGTCCAGTCCGCGCGCCACCGCGACCACCAGCACCGTGCCGACGGCCAGGAACGGCAGCAGCTGCCAGGCCACGTCCGAGGTCCGCCCGGAGAGCGAGCCGACGTGCCAGAAGCGGAACTGGTCCATGGTGGCCGCGTCGGTGGTCAGCACCAGGGTGTTGAGCGAGGCGATGAAGGCGGACGTCGCCGAGCCGGCCAGCGCCAGCTTGATCGGCGTGGCCCCGCCCCGGCCGCGCCCGGCGAGCCCGTACACCAGCGCGGTGGCGATCACGGCGCCGACGAAGCCGAACCAGACGTACCCGGTGAGGGTGGAGACGCCGAAGCCGGAGATGGCGACCACCACGCCGGCCGCCGCGCCCTGGGAGACGCCGAGGATGCCGGGGTCGGCGATCGGGTTGCGGGTCAGGCCCTGCATGACGGCCCCGGCCAGGCCGAGTGCCGCGCCGACGGCCAGGCCGACGACGGTGCGCGGCACCCGCAGCTCGCGGATCACCACGGCGTTGGCGGTGTCGCCGCCGTGCAGCAGGGCGTGGAGCGTGTCGCCGAACGGGATGGTCCGGCTGCCGACCGCCAGGCTCAGCAGCACCGCGGAGGCCAGGACGGCGAGGGCGGCGGCGAGCCACAGTGCTCGGCGCCGAGGCGCCCGGTACGGCGAGCCGGGCGGTGCGCCGGGCGGTGCGCTGGTGTCGGTCATGGGCCCTCTCCGCAGACAACTCAGGTAAACCTAAGTTCAGCCGAGAAGCCCGGGCAAATCGCCTCGTGGTGCGCGGCGCCGGTTGGGTAGCCTGACGGCATGTCCGCGACCCCGCCCACTCCGCTCACCGTCGGCTTCGACCTCGACATGACACTGCTGGACACCCGGCCGGGTATCCGCGCCACCTACCTGGCGCTCTCCGCCGAGACCGGCACCTACATCGACGCCGACCTGGTGGTCACCCGGCTGGGCCCGCCGCTGCTGGACGAGATCCGCAACTGGTTCCCGGAGGCCGACGTGGAGCGGGTCGTCGACCGCTACCGCGAGCTCTACCGCGACCACGCCTTCGCCCCGACCGTGGCCCTGCCCGGCGCGCACGCCGCCGTCGAGGCGGTCCGCGCCCACGGCGGCCGGGTCGCGGTGATCACCGGCAAGTACGAGCCGAACGCCCGCCTCCACCTGGAGCACGCCGGGCTGGCCGCGGACACCGTGATCGGCGACCTGTGGGCGGAGACCAAGGGCGACGCGCTGCGCGAGCACGGCGCGAGCGTCTACGTCGGCGACCACCTGGGCGACATCCGGGGCGCCCGGCGCGCGGACGCCGTCGCGGTCTGCGTGCCCACCGGCCCGTACAGCGCGCAGCAGCTGCGCGAGGCGGGTGCGGACGTGGTGCTGGCGGACCTCACCGACTTCCCGGACTGGCTCGCCGCGCACCTGGCCGACCGCTAGCGCCGGCCCGCAGCGGCCTGTGGCGGCCCGTAGCGGTCGGCCGGGCCCGTAGCGGTCCGCGCGGACCGCAGCCGGTCCCCGGCGGCCGTCCCGGCCGTCCTCAGGACTCGACGGGCGCGCTCCGGCGGCGCTGGGACCGCGCGTTCAGCAGCAGCCCGGTCAGCGCGGCCAGGAAACCGGCCGGCATCAGCATGCTCAGCCAGTAGGCCGCCGTCGGCAGCGGCGTCAGGTGCAGGAACAGCGGGACGAAGGTGACCAGGGTGGCGAGTGCGCCGAGACCGAAGACGATCGCCCCGGCCTTGACGTACACGTCGCCGGGGTCGGTGCTCTGGCTGCTCACGTCTGCTCACTCCTCCGGGCCGGTCGGCACTGTCCCCAGTCTGGCAGAGCGGCGGCCGGGGGCCGCCACCGGAGCGGGTCGGTCACGTTGCGCAGTTTCCCGGCAGCTGAACGTTTTGATCCCTGTTGAGCGGGGGTATGCACGGGGTGCCGAGGGGCGCTACAGGTGCGCCCCGCGTCCTCAGACCCGGGGGGTGTGAGCCGATGGACCGCGCGGAGCCGCGCCCCGGCCGTGCCGGCGCCGGGTTGCCCGTGACCGCGAGATCCCGGTCCCGCCGCCCCGACCGGGCCTCGGAACGCGGATCCCTCGCGGAACGCGGATGAGGCAGTGACGGACGATTAGTCTGCTCCTGACCGCGTGCCGGCCATGAGCGCCCACGGGCGCCGAGTCGAGGCCGGTCGTTTTTTCCCACCACCCAGTGATCCCCGGCCCGGGCCGGGATCCCCCACACCCATTCGAGGACTGTTCGAGATGCCCACCGGCCAGGTCAAGTGGTTCAACGAGACGAAGGGCTTCGGCTTCCTGTCGCGCGACGACGGCGGCGACGTCTTCGTCCACACCAAGGCGCTGCCCTCCGGTGTCACGTCGCTGAAGCCGGGCCAGCGGGTCGAGTTCGGCGTGGTCGCCGGGCACCGCGGGGACCAGGCGATGGCGGTACAGCTGCTGGAGGCGCTGCCCTCGGTGGCCGCCGCCCAGCGCCGGAGCGCCGACGACATGGCACCGATCGTCCAGGACCTGATCACCACGCTGGACGCGGTGCTGCCCGGTCTCCAGCGCGGGCGCTACCCCGCCAAGCCGACCGGCCAGAAGCTGGCCGGCCTGCTGCGCGCGGTGGCCGACCAGTTCGACGTCTGACCGTCGGCCGGCCGCCGGCTAGAACGCGAGCGCACCCGGGTCGAGCGGGGGCACCAGCCCCTCCGCGGCGGCCCGGGTGAGCAGCGCGCGGACGGCGGCGTAGCCCTCCTCGCCGAGGTCCTCGCTGAACTCGGTGACGTACAGCCCGATGTGCTGCTCGGCGACGTCCAGGTCCATCTCCTGGGCGTGCGCCAGCACGTACTCGCGGCTCGCCGCCGGGTCCGCCCAGGCCTGCCGCACGGAGGCGCGGATCGCGTCGGCGATCGCCCGCAGCCGCTCGGCGCCGAGCGAGCGCCGGGCGACGATCGCGCCCAGCGGGATCGGCAGGCCGGTCTCCTGCTCCCAGGCCTCGCCCATGTCGGCCAGGCTGTGCAGGCCGTACTGCCGGTACGTGAAGCGGGCCTCGTGGATCACCAGGCCGGCGTCCACCCGGCCGTCCCGGACGGCGGGCATGATCTCGTGGAACGGCAGGACGACGATCTCGGCGAAGCCGCCGGGCACCGCCTTCGCCGCCCAGAGCCGGAACAGCAGGTAGGCGGTGGAGCGCTCGGAGGGCACCGCGACGGTCTTCCCGGCCAGGTCGGCGGGGGAGGCCACGCCCGGCAGGGTGAGCACCAGCGGGCCGCAGCCGCGGCCCAGCGCGCCGCCGCAGGGCAGCAGGGCGTACTCCTCCAGGACCCAGGGCAGCGCGCCGTAGCTGATCTTCAGCACGTCCAGCTCGCCGCGTTCGGCCCGGCCGTTGGTGACGTCGATGTCGGCGAAGGTCACCTCGGGGGCGTCCGCCCCGGGCACCAGGCCGTGCGCCCAGGCGTGGAAGACGAAGGTGTCGTTCGGGCAGGGCGAGTACGCGATGCTCAGCCGTTCAGCCACGGCCGGCCTCCTCAATCGGTTCGTGGCGCGCGGCCAGGTCCGGTTCGTGGCGCGCGGCCAGGTCGTGCACGGGCAGCGCGGCGAAGGCCCGCTCCAGGGCGGCCAGCGCCTCGCCGATCCGCCAGGCGGCCCGGTCGCGCGGGCCCACCGGATTGGACACCGTGCGCAGTTCGAGGGCCGGCACGCCGTACCGGGCGGCGGCCTCGGCGACCCCGAAGCCCTCCATCGCCTCGGCGACGGCACCGGGGTGGCGGGCGGCCAGTTCGGCGGCCCGCGCGGCGCTGCCGGTGACGGTGGAGACGGTCAGTACCGGGCCGACGGCGAGGCCCGGACCGCCCAGCGCCCGCGCGACCAGCGCGACGGCGGCCGGGGGCGGGGCGTGCCGGACGGTGCCGAAGCCCAGCTCGGTGACGTCGGCGAAGCCCTCGGGGGTCTCGGCGCCGAGGTCCGCGGCCACGATCGCGTCGGCCAGCACCGTGGAGCCGACCGGGGCGAGCGGGGCGAAGCCGCCGGCGATCCCGGCCGAGACGGCCAGCGCGTACGGGTGGGCCGCCAGCGCGGCGCAGGCGCCGGCTGCGGCGGCGGCCGGGCCGACCCCGGCGGCCAGCACGTCCACCGGCACCTCCTGGGCCCGGTGCAGCGTGCCGCCGGGCAGCGGCAGCGCGGCGGTCGCACCGGGCAGGCCGCGCAGCACGGCCTCGGCCTCGGCGGCCACCGCGACGACGACGAGCAGCCGGGCCCGTGCGGGGCCCGACTGCTCGGTGCGGCCGTCGGTGACGGCGGGCGCGGTCATCGCAGGACCGGTCAGCCGTTGTCGGAGCTGTTGCCCTCGGTCTTCAGCTGGAAGTACCAGACGGCGATCGGCGCTTCCTGGTTCGGGTCGCCCTCGACCACGGTCACCACGGTCTTGCCGCTGGAGTTGAGCACCTTGTTCGCCGACTGGGCGCCGGACCAGGTCGGGCCCTTGGCAGCCGAGAACAGGGTGTAGCGACCGCCCTGGTTGGACGAGCCGCCGTTGGTGAAGGCCCACCAGCCCGTGTCGGCCACGTTGGGGGAGACCCCGACGCCGACCCGGTCGCTCCCCACGACGTCCGAGGTGGGCAGCGTGCCGTCGCGCAGGGCCTTGGTCGCGTCCTCCTGGCACTTCTGCTGCTGGTCGTCGGTGAGCGGGCTGCCGGCGTTCCAGCACAGCGGGTCCGCGACGATCGAGGAGTTGCCGACCGTGAGGGTGGCACGGTGCGAGATGTGCTCGGTCTGACCGGCGGCAATGGCGACGGAGGTGCCCACCGTGGCGGCGCCGACCACGACGACGGCGCCGAGGGCGGCGATGGCACGGGAATTGAGGCTCATGCGTCAGAATCTACCGGGCCCGGCCGATCACGCGACGCGGGGGTCGGCACCGCGTGTTGCCGCGCCGGCGCGGTCAGGCGACCCGGGGCGTCGCCGGGTGCCGCCGCGGCCCCACCCGCAGGAGTGAGCGCAGCGTCCACAGCAGCGCCAGGCCGACCACCCCGGCGGCGATCGACAGGCCCAGCTTCCCGTTCAGCGGCAGCAGGATGCCGACCGCGCCGCCCGCCACCCAGGACAGCTGCATCAGGGTCTCCGAACGGGCGAACGCCGAGGTCCGCACCGCCTCCGGGACGTCCCGCTGGATCAGCGCGTCCAGGGCCAGCTTGCCCAGCGAGGCCGCCATTCCGGCCACCGCGGCGACCACGACCACCGTCACCACGCCGTACCAGAGCGCGGCCGCGGCCGTCGCGCAGGTCGCCAGCAGCAGCATCGCGCTGATGGTCCTCTCCGGGCCCCGGGTGCGCAGCCAGGAGCCGAGCACCGAGCCCAGCGCGTTGCCCGTCCCGGCGGCCAGCGCCACCAGGCCCAGCGCCACCGTCGGCCGCAGCCCGCCGATCGGCTCCTCCCGCAGCAGGAAGGCCAGGAACATCACCAGGAAGCCGACCAGCCACTTCATCGCCGACATCGCCCGCAGCGCCAGGATCACCGAGGGGCCGACCGTGCGCAGCGAGGCCTTGACCGGCGGCGGCCTGTGGTGGATCAGGTGCGAGCCCTCGCCGTGCACCTCGGCGTGCAGGACGGCGCGCTGCTCGCCCTTGGCGGAGTCCACCGCGGGCGGCAGGTGGAAGGCCATCAGGGTGCCGACCACGAACACCAGGAAGGCGCCGCGCAGCGGCCAGCCGGGCCCGACCAGGTGCAGCAGCCCGCCCACCCCGGCCGCCACGCCGGTGGCCAGCAGTCCGGCCAGGGTGACCCGGGAGTTCGCCTTCACCAGGGACAGCCGGCTCGGCAGCAGTCGCGGCACCACCACGCTGCGCACCACGCCGTACGCCTTGGACGCGACCAGCACGCCGAGCGCCTCCGGGTAGAGCGCGATGCCGCCGCCGACGATCACCCCGGCCATCGTCCAGGCCAGCACCGCCCGCGCCAGCATCGCCATCGCCATGGCCGCCCGGCGGCCGTGCGGCAGCCGGTCCAGCAGCGGGCCGATCACCGGGGCCAGCAGGGCGAACGGGGCCATCGTGATCAGCAGGTAGAGCGCGACCCGGCCGCGGGCCTCGCCGGTGGGCACCGAGAAGAAGATGGTGGACGCCAGCGCGACGGTGATCAGCATGTCGCCGAAGGAGTTGAGCGCGTGCAGCTCGATCAGCTTCGCGAGTCCGGACTCGCCCGCGCCCTCGGCGGCGGTGGCCCGGCGGATCCGGCGGCCGGTGCCGTGCACCACCTTGCCGGTGCGGGAGCCGGCGGCGGAGGCGGTGCGGATCAGGAAGTGCCGGCGGGGCTCGGGGGCCTCGTCCTCGTCCCCGTCCGGCTCCCGCGGGGCCCGGTCGGGGCCGTCCGGGGCTTCGGCCCCGGAGGGGTCCACGGTGTCTGCGGGCGGCCCGGGGCCGTCCGCCGGCTGCGGTTCGTCCGCGCCGGGGACCGGGGGCTGCTGTCGCGGCACGGCGTCCGTGGGGTCGGGGCTGCCGGCCTTTGGGTCGCGCAGTGCGTGCTGCGACGGGTCGTGGTCCGCCACAAGCCCATCCTGCCCCAGAATCGCCGAGCCGACGCGGGAGCGGGCCCGGCTCGGCGCGGTCCCGGAAGGGCCGGGTCCGCCCCGGACTGTGCCGGGGCGCCGACCGACGGGTAGCCTGCCCAAGGTCGACCCGCCGACCCGCCGGGGCGCCGGCAGGCCGGTCGAGCGGCGCGGCCGGTACCCGAGGGGGCTCCCGGTCACGCAGAATGGACGAGGGACACCGAGCCGCGACGGAACAGGCAACACGCCGTGGGCGACAGAAGAACTGGGAGAGAATCGACGCCGTGAGTGCTGCGATGCGAAGCCGTACCCCCGACCGGCTCTGTGCCGAGGCCGTCGAACTCGCCCGTCAGGCCGCCGAGGAGGCCGTCGGTGCGGAGGCCGTCGGACTGCACCTGGGTGTCCAGGCGGACGCCGACCGCGTCGTCACCCACACCTTCGAGTGCCTCGACGCGGCCTACCGCGGCTGGCACTGGGCGGTCACCGTCGCCCGTGCGCCGCGCGCCAAGAACGTGACCCTGGACGAGGTCGTGCTGCTGCCCGGCCCCGACGCGGTGCTCGCGCCCCAGTGGGTGCCGTGGAGCGACCGGCTGCGCCCGGGCGACATGGGCCCGGGCGACCTGCTGCCCACCGGCGCCGACGACCTGCGGCTGGAGCCCGGCTGGACCGGCGAGGACGAGCCCGCGCCGAACTCCGCGGTCGCCCTGGCGCAGGACGAGGACCTGGTCGTCACCGACCCGCACGTCCAGCCCGCCCCGGCCCGCGCCCGGATCGACGCCGTCGCCGAGGAGCTGGGCCTCGGCCGCAGCCGGGTGCTCTCCCGGCTCGGCCTGCACCTGGCCGCCGAGCGCTGGGAGAAGTCCCACGGCTCGCAGACCCCGATGGCGCAGGCCGCCCCGGCCTCGTGCGCGAGCTGCGGCTTCCTGGTCCCGATCGGCGGCTCGCTCGGACAGGCCTTCGGCGTGTGCGGCAACGAGTTCGGCCCGGCCGACGGCCAGATCGTCTCCTTCGCGTACGGCTGCGGCGGGCACTCCGAGGCGGCCGTCATCCCGGCCCCGCCGGCGCCGTCCGAGCTGATCCTGGACGAGCTGGTGGTCGAGCCGCTCCCGCTGCACCCCGACCGTGCCTCCGGCTCGGTCGAACCCGACGCCCCGGCCGAGGAGCTCGGCCACTCCTGAGCCGGGCACGCGCCCAGGCTCCAGCGGCCCGCCCGGTCAACGACCGGCGCGGGCCGCGCTGCTTTCCGGCCGGCGGACGGCGGGTGCCGGGCGGGCGGCGGAAAGGCCGTCAGGTCCGCCGCCGGCGCCGTCCCCGGCCCGCCGGCGGCGGGGCCCGTGGTCGGGAGCAGTCAGTGGGGCAGGGAAGAATGCCCTACGACGAACAGGGCAGCGGAAGGCGGCAGGTCCAGTGGAACCTCGGATCATCGGCAGCGGCACGGACGAGCACCTCGCGGACCCCTTCGGCAGCGCCGCGCTGCGCCGACGGGTGCTGGCCGCCTGGGCCGCCTCGCCGGCCCGGTTCCGGGAGGACGCCAACGCGGAGGAGGAGCTGGCGCTCGGCGGCTACCGGGACCGCCTGGTGGTCGAGTTGGCGCAGAACGCGGCCGACGCGGCGGTCCGGGCCGGGCACGGCCCCGGCCGGCTGCGGCTGACCCTCGCCGACGGCGTGCTCGCCGCCGCCAACACCGGCGCCCCGCTGGACGAGGCCGCCGTCGAGTCGCTGTCCACCCTGCGCGCCTCCTCCAAGCGCGGTGAGACGCCCGCCGTCGGCCGGTTCGGGGTCGGCTTCGCCGCCGTCCTCGCGGTCACCGACGAGCCCGCCGTGCTGAGCGCGACCGGCGGGGTGCGCTGGTCGCTCGGCGAGGCGCGGGCGCTGGCCGCGGCGCAGCCCGAGCTGGCCGACGAGCTGCGCCGCCGGGACGGCCACGTGCCGCTGCTGCGGCTGCCGTTCGCGGCCGAGGGCCCGGCCCCGGCGGGCTACGACACGGTGGTGGTGCTGCCGCTGCGGGACGCCGCCGCCGAGGACCTGACCCGCCGTCTGCTGGCCGGGATCGACGACGCGCTGCTGCTCACCCTGCCCGGCCTGCGCGAGGTCGTGGTGGAGACCCCGGACGGCACCCGGACGCTCACCCGGGACGCCGCGGAGACCCGCCCGGACGGGGTCACCGAGGTCACCGTCACCGACGACGCGGGCGGCCGGCTGCGGCAGACGGTCTGGCAGACCGTCGGGGCCTCCGGCACGCTCTCGGCCGAGTTGCTGGGCGACCGGCCCACCGAGGAGCGCGCCCGCCCGTACTGGACGGTGACCTGGGCCGTCCCGGTCGGCCCGGACGGCGTCCCGCAGCGGCCCGGGATCGCCTCCGTGCTGCACGCGCCCACCCCCAGCGACGAGCCGGTCGGTCTGCCCGCGCTGCTGATCGCCTCGTACCCGCTGGACTCCACCCGCCGGCACGTCGCCCCCGGCCCGCTGGCCGACTTCCTCACCGAGCGCGCCGCCGACAGCTACGCGGAGCTGCTGCGCGCCCGCGGCGCCGACCTCGGCTCGCTCGGTCTCGTCCCGGCCCCGCTCGGCCAGGGGGCGCTGGACAACGCGCTGCGCGCCGAGGTGCTCTCCCGGCTGCCCGGGACGCCGTTCCTGCCGCACCCGGCGCCGGTCGAGGAGGGCACGCCCGCGCTGCGGCCGCGGGACGCGACGCTGCTGGAGGGCGCGGACGGCTCGGTGGTCGAGGCGCTCTCGCCGATCTTCCCGGGGCTGCTGCCGGCCGGCCTGGAGCGGCGCACCGAGCTGCGGGTGCTGAACGTGCGCCGGGTGCCGCTGGCCGAGGTGGTGGACCAGCTCGGCGGGCTGGACCGCGAGCCCGCCTGGTGGCGCAACCTGTACGCGGCGCTGGGCGCGGCCGACCCGGAGGCGCTCGGCGCGCTGCCCGTCCCGCTCGCCGACGGGCGGACGGTCACCGGGCCGCGGCGCGTCCTGCTGCCCTCCGAGGACGCCGACTGGGCGGCCTTCCCCGGCTACCCGGAGTCGCTGGCGGGCGCGCTCGCGGCGCTCGACCTGCGCCTGGCCCACCCCGAGGCCGCCCACCCGCTGCTGGCCAAGCTCGGCGCCGGCACCGCCACCCCGGCCGGGGTGCTGGACACCCCCGAGGTGCGGGCCGCCGTCGCCCGTTCCTACGACCTGGCCGAGGACGACCTGGACGCGGCGCTCGAACTCGCCGACGCCGTCCTGGCCCTGGTGAAGGCCGCCGCCCCGGAGCCGGGCGCCCACCCCTGGCTGGCCCGGCTCGCGCTGCTCGACGACGAGGGCGAGCCCGCCCGGGCCGGTGAACTCGTGCTGCCCGGGAGCCCGTTCGCCGCGCTCGCCCGCGAGGAGGACGCCGGCTGGGTGGACGACGAGCTGCTGGAGCGCTGGGGGCCGGAGGTGCTGACCGCCGTCGGCGTGCTGGCCGACTTCGTGCTGGTGCGCGCCGAGGACGTGGTGCTCGACCCGGACGACCTGGAGCGGCTCGACCCCACCGTCCCGGCCGACCGCGCGGCCGGCGGCCACCCCACCGGTCTGCTGGACGAGGCGCCGGACGGGCTCGCCGAGTGGGCCGAGGACGCGCTGGAGGCGCTGCAGGCCGACGAGGCGGTCGGCGTCCCGCCGGTGGCCGCCGAGCTGCTGGCCGTGCGCGACCTCGACCGGGTGGACGACGACGCCTGGCCGGAGGCGCTCGCGGCGCTGGCCCGCCCGCCGTACCGGGACGCGGTGGTCGCCCCGGTGCGCACCCTGCTGCCGGACGGCTCGTACGCCGACCTGCCGCCGTACACCGCGTGGTGGCTGCGCGACCACCCGGTGCTGGCGGGCCGGGAGCCGGCCGGTCTGCGCGCCGCCGGGGCCGACCCGCTGCTGCGCGGCCTGTACGACGAGGCCCGCACCACCCTGGACGACCAGTTCCTGCACGCGCTCGGGGTGCGCACCACGCTGGCCGCGCTGCTCGCCGAGCCGCACGGGCCGGACGAGGTGCTGGACCGGATGACCGACCCGGAGGCCGAGGTCGGCCACCGTCAGCTGCACGGCATCCACACCGCGCTGGCCCGGGTGGACCGTGGGCGGATCGAGCCGCTGGACGTGGTGCGGGCGCTGCCGCCGCTGGACCCGGACACCGGGCGCCGGCCGGACCACACGGTGGTGGTGGACGCCACCGAGGCGGTCGTCGCCGACGCCCCCGACCTGGTCCAGCTGCTGCACCCGTACCCGCTGCTGCCGGTCGCCCCGGCGCTGGCCGCGGACCTCGCCGAGCGGCTGCACGTGTCGCTGGCCAGCGAGGTGGCGGGCGGCCGGGTGCTCTCCGAGGGCGTGCTGCACCGGGTCCCGGCGGTGGTGCGGGAACTGCTGCCCGGCTGCCCGGTCGCCTACGAGGAGCACGAGGAGCTGCTGGTCGTCGGGCCGGACGGCGGCGAGGCGGCGGTGGACTGGCGCTGGGACACCGGGGCGGACGCCCCGGAGCCGCCGTACGACCCGGAGCTGGCCGAGGCCGGCGACGAGGACGACGAGTTCGAGGTCCCGCCGGTGCCCGGTCTGCTGCACGCGGCCACGCCGGAGGGCCTGGCCGCCGGGCTGGCCTGGTCGGTCGGGCAGTGGCACCGCCGCTTCGAGGTGCTGGCCGCCCTCAGCGAGCCGGACCGCGCCTACGAGCTCTCGGCCGCCCGCGACTTCGAGGGCTGAGCGCCCCCCGCGGGCCCGCCCCGACCGGCGGGCCCGCGGGGCGGGTCACTCACTCCAGGCCGCGGCGCTTCATGACGTGCCAGGTGATCTCCAGGGCGATGCCGCAGACCAACGCGATGGCGACACCGATCAGCGGGTCGCGGAAGCCGACCAGGGAGAGGTCGAAGAAGGACTTCAGCGGGGGCACCAGCAGCACCAGCGCGAAGGCGCCGCCCATGCTGCCGATCAGCAGCAGGCGCCACCAGTTGTACGGGCGGGCGACGATGGCGAGGACCCAGAGGGCGATCAGGAAGAGCGTCAGGGTGGCCACGCTGGTGTCGGCCTTGAGGTCGGTCGCGTGGTCGGCGCGGGCGAGCGAGTAGGCGACGAAGGTGCCGGTGCCGGCGATGACCCCGCCGGGGATCGCCAGCCGCAGCACGCGCTTCACGAAGCCGGTGCGGGCCCGTTCGTCGTTGGGGGCGAGCGCGAGGAAGAAGGCCGGGATGCCGATGGTCAGCGAGGACAGCACGGTGGAGTGCCGGGGCAGGAACGGGTACGGCGAATGGGTGAAGATCACCAGGAGCGCCAGCAGGACCGAGTAGACGGTCTTCACCAGGAAGAGTGAAGCGACCCGCTCGATGTTGCCGATCACCCGGCGGCCCTCGGCCACCACCGACGGCAGCGAGGCGAAGGAGTCGTTCAGCAGCACGATCTGGGCGACCGCCTTGGTGGCGTCGGAGCCGGTGCCCATCGCCACGCCGATGTCGGCGTCCTTGAGGGCGAGCACGTCGTTGACGCCGTCGCCGGTCATCGCCACGGTGTGGCCGCGGGACTGCAGCGCCCCGACCAGCTGGCGCTTCTGCTGCGGGGTGACCCGGCCGAAGACGCTGGTCCGGTCGGCGGTCTCGGCGAGTTCCTCCGGGTCGGCGGGCAGGGAGCGGGCGTCCAGCGGGTGGTCGGCGCCGGGCAGGCCCAGGTGGCCGGCCACCGCGCCGACCGAGACCGCCGCGTCACCGGAGATGACCTTGGCCCGGACCCGCTGGCTCTCGAAGTAGCGCAGGGTCTCGGCGGCGTCCGAGCGCAGCCGCTGCTGGAGCACCACCAGGGCCAGCGGGGTGAGGTCGGCCGCCGGGTCGGGGGAGTCCAGCGGGACGGGCGTGCGGCCCAGCAGCAGCACCCGCAGGCCCCGGGCGCCCAGCTCGTCCACCTCGGCCAGCGCCGGGTGTCCGGCGGGCAGCAGCACGTCGGGCGCGCCGAGCAGCCAGCTGGCCTCGCCGCCCTGCGGCTCCAGCAGCTGCACGCCGCTCCACTTGCGGGCGGAGGAGAAGGGCATCGCCTCGATCACCCGCCAGCCGTCGTGGCCGGAGCGGGCGCCGTCGTCGCCGCGCCCGTACGCGTCGATGACCGCCTGCATGGACGGGTTGGGGCGGGCGTCGGCGCCCGCCATCACGGCCAGGGCGTGCTTGACCGTCTCCGGGGCGACGGCGCCGGGCTCCCCGTCGGAGAGCACCCGCAGGTCGATCACGTCCATGCCGCCCTCGGTGAGGGTGCCGGTCTTGTCCAGGCAGACGGTGTCCACCCGGGCCAGGCCCTCGATCGCCGGGAGCTCCTGGACCAGGCACTGCTTGCGGCCGAGCCGGACCACGCCGATCGCGAAGGCGACCGAGGTCAGCAGCACCAGCCCCTCGGGGACCATCGGCACGATGCCGGCCACCATGCGCCGTACGGCCTCCCGCCAGTCCCGGCCCTCGACGGCCAGCTGGCTGATGATCAGGCCAATGGCGGTGGGGATCAGCAGGTAGGTGATGATCCGCAGGATGCTGTCGATGCCGGAGCGCAGCTCCGACTTCACCAGGGTGAACTTGCTGGCCTCCTCGGCGAGCTGGGCCGCGTAGGCCTCGCGGCCGACCTTGGTGGCGGTGAACGCGCCGGCACCGGCCACCACGAAGCTGCCGGACATCACCTGGGCGCCGGGCTGCTTGAGGACCGGATCGGGTTCGCCGGTGAGCAGCGACTCGTCGACCTCCAGGCCGTCCGCCTCGGTGACCTCGCCGTCCACGATCACCTTGTCGCCGATGCCGAGCAGCACGGTGTCGTCGAGGACGATCTCGGAGACGCCGATCTGCTGGACGGCGCCGTCCCGGCGGACCTGCGGTCGGGCCTCACCGATCAGGGCCAGGCTGTCCAGGGTCTTCTTGGCGCGCAGCTCCTGGATGATGCCGATCGCCGTGTTGGCCACGATGACCAGGCCGAACAGGCCGTCCTGGATCGGACCGACGATCAGGATGATCCCGAACATCACGCCGATGATCGCGTTGAAGCGGGTGAAGACGTTGGCCCGGACGATCTCCCGGGTGGACCGGCTGGACCGTACGGGGACGTCGTTGACCTGTCCCTTCGCGACCCGCTCGGCCACCTCGGAGGCCGTCAGGCCGCCGCGTCGGCCGGGCAGCAGGCCGAGGGGGTGCGCTCCGTCCGGGCGGTCTTCGTCGGTCGGCCGCTCTTCCGCTGGCTGGGCAGGCTGCGTCATGGCACCGACTCTACGGGCGCCTTATGTCCGGTGCGTGCTACTAAAGGACCATTCAGTCCGACCGGGTGGCCGGACCCCGGCCGTCGTCCCCGGTCGCCCGTTCGGCCGTGTGCCCCGGCGCCGGTCCGGCCGCCTCGGCGGCGCGGCTGCGGGCGATCGCGTCCCGCCGGGCGCGGCAGTACCAGAGGCCGATCAGGCCGAGCAGGCCGCCGGAGAGGCAGATCCAGGGCCAGGTGCCGTGGCCGTGCGCGGAGAGGCTGCCCTGGAAGGGGAGCAGGGCGAGGAAGGCGATGAACCACAGCACCGTGCCGCCGCCGACGATGGCGACGTCGTTGGCCTCCAGCGGAGGGGGCGAGGGGTGCAGTGGCGTCTTGGGCATGGGGTCTAGCGTACGGTGCGGTGGGGCGGCTGCGCGGGTGCCGGGACGCCCCGCAGGCCCCCCGCAGGCTCTACGCGCGAAGATAGCGCGTGTGCGATCGGGAAACCATACTTAAAGATCTGCGCCCGGCCACCGTCGCCCCGGGCGTCCCCCACCCTCTCCTCAGCTCCCCCACAGAGGACGCACGCATGCCTGTGGTCCAGCCGACCACCGAGTCGCCCGAACCCGCCGACGCCGCGCCGAAGCCCCCCACGAGCGCCGTCGACCGCTTCTTCCGGATCAGCGAGCGAGGCTCCACCCTGCCGCGCGAGATCCGCGGTGGTGTCGCCACCTTCTTCACCATGGCGTACATCCTGGTGCTGAACCCGATCATCCTGGCCAGCGGCACGGACGTCACCGGGGCCCACCTGGACAGCGGCCAGCTGGTCACCGCCACCGCCCTCACCGCGGGTCTCACCACCCTGCTGATGGGCGTCATCGGAAACGTCCCGATCGGCCTGGCCGCCGGCCTCGGCGTCAACACGATCGTGGCGCTCCAGCTCGCTCCGAAGATGACCTGGCCGGACGCCATGGGCATGGTCGTGCTGGCCGGTTTCGCGATCATGCTGCTGGTCGCCACCGGTCTGCGCGAGCGCGTCATGAACGCCGTCCCGCTCGGCCTGCGCAAGGCCATCGCGATCGGTATCGGTCTGTTCATCAGCCTGGTCGGCCTGGTCGACTCCGGCTTCGTCAGCCGCATCCCGGACGCCGCCCACACCACCGTCCCGCTCCAGCTCGGCGGCAACGGGCACCTGCTCGGCTTCCCGGTGCTGATCTTCGTGGTCGGCCTGCTGCTCACCCTGGTCCTGCTGATCCGCAAGGTGCCCGGCGCCATCCTGATCAGCATCGCGGTCTCCACCGCGCTCGCCGTGGTCATCGACAAGGTGGCCGACGTCCCGGCGGACAAGTGGGGCCTCACCGTCCCGACCTGGCCGGGCAACCCGGTCTCCGCGCCGGACTTCGGACTGGTCGGCAAGGTCAGCCTGTTCGGCGGCTTCGAGAAGGTCGGCGTACTGACCGGCCTGCTCTTCGTCTTCACCGTGCTGATGTCCTGCTTCTTCGACGCGATGGGCACCATCCTCGGCGTGGCCGACGAGGCCCACCTGCTGGACGAGAAGGGCGACCTGCCCGGCATCAACAAGGTCCTGATGGTCGACGGCATCGCCACCGCGGCCGGCGGCGCCACCTCGGCCTCCGCCAACACCTGCTTCGTCGAGTCCACCGCCGGCGTCGGCGAGGGCGCCCGGACCGGCTTCGCCTCGATCGTCACCGGCCTGCTCTTCGTGGTGGCGCTCTTCCTCACCCCGCTCGCCACCATGGTCCCGGCCCAGGCCGCCACCCCGGCCCTGGTCACCGTCGGCTTCCTGATCCTGGCCAACTCGATCAAGGCGATCGACTGGGCCGACTACACGATCGCGATCCCGGCCTTCGTGACCATCGTGATGATGCCGTTCACGTACAGCATCACCAACGGCATCGGCATGGGCTTCATCGTCTTCTGCGTGATGCGCCTGGCCGCCGGCCGCGGCCGGGAGGTCCCCGTCCCGATGTACGCGGTGGCGACGGTGTTCGCCTTCTACTACCTGATGCCGGCCTTCGGCCTGCTCTGACGCCGTACGCCGCCGGAGCCCCGTCCCCCCGTTCCGGGAGGGCGGGGCTCCGGCGTTCCCGCGGGCGGCCGTCCGGTCAGTGGACGCAGAACTCGTTGCCCTCCGGGTCCCGCATGACGGTCCAGGCGCCGCCGGGCTCCTCGACGTGCCGCAGGACGGTGGCGCCGAGGGATCCGAGGCGGGCGACGGTGGCCTCGCGCTCGCCCGGGCCGGGGTGGACGTCGAGGTGCAGGCGGTTCTTGCCCCGCTTGGGCTCGGGGACGGCCTGGAACAGGACACGGCGGCCGAGGCCGGTGTCCGAGGCCGGATCGAACGGGTCCTCGGGGTGGCGGACGGCGGCCAGGGAGCGCCAGGCCGGGCGGCCGTCCAGCTCGGTGAGGTCCTCCGGGCCGACCGCGCCGGCGGCGAGCAGCCGGGTGATCAGCGCGCCGTGGTCCTCCTGCCTGTACTCCAGGGCGGCGGCCCAGAAGGCGGCCTGGCGGTGCGGATCGGCGCAGTCGATGACGAGCTTCCAGTGCAGCGGCATGTAACCGTTTTTACCGGTTACCGGGAGGGCGGGCAACGACCGGCCGTCAGAAGTTGTCAAAAAGGCACTCGTGTAGGCGAGTTGGCGGAGGGAATACTGCCTGGACGGAGAAGGGGGAGGGGACTCGACCGATGGTGCAACAGGATCCGCCGGGGGGCGTCGAGGCACAGCTGCTGCCGGAGCTGTTCTGGACGACGGACAAGGCCTCGCTGGACGGCCAGCGCGAGACGCTGCGCTGGTACCGCGGACTGATCGCGATGCTGGTGGTCGCCGCTGTGATCGGGTCGTTCCCGGGCCCGGACGACAAGGGCGACTTCGACGTCTGGCCGCTGTTCTCGGTCGCCGCCTTCCTGGTGGCCGGCTACTTCTGGTCCCGGCTGCGCCGCGGCAACCCGCAGGGCCGTTGGTACCAGGCCCGGGCGGCGGCCGAGTCGGTCAAGACGCTGGCCTGGAAGTACACCGTCCGGGCCCGGCCGTTCGACGGCCCGGCCGAGTCCGCGGACGTCGACCACGGCTACCTGCTTCAGGTCGAGGACGTGCTGCGGGCCTTCGAGGACCCGGAGATCGTGCCGCCCGGCAGCGTCGCCGAGATCACCCCGGAGATGCGCCGCCGGCGCGCCGAGAGCCTGACCGCGCGGCGCACCCTCTATCTGCGCACCCGGGTCGAGGGCCAGCGCACCTGGTACCGCTCCCGGGCCGAGGCCTGCGACTCGCAGGCGGTCTCCTGGGGGCTCGGCGTCGCGGTGCTGATCATCGTCGGTGCCGCGGCGGCCGTCGCCCAGGCCACCGGCGCCCTGCCGGTGCACCTGTTCGGCGCCACCTCGGCCGCGGCCGCGGCGATCATCGCCTGGACGCAGCTCAAGCAGCTCGGCCCGCTGGCCGCCGCCTACCAACTGGCCGCGCGCGAGCTGGAGAACGTCGGCAACCAGCTGTCCGACCTCGATCTCCGGGCGCCGGACGCCGAGGCGGGCTGGGCCCGGCTGGCCGCCGAGGCCGAGGACGCGGTCTCCCGGGAGCACACCACCTGGCGGGCCCGCAGGGCGTTCCCGCGCTGAGCCGGGCCCGGCGGGGGAGAGTACTCGACCGGAGCGGGGACTTGGGGAGATCCGGCGAAACGCGGGGCGCAGGTGTGCGGGGTGCGTGAGGGTAGAGCGCCCAGGTACGGACCGTAATCATTACGTGTCCATGCCCTGGTTTCATCGCCTGCGCGCGACCCCAGTTCCCGCCGGAGGCCCTCCTTGCGCATTCTCCTGATCGCCAGCGCGTTCAACAGCCTGACCCAGCGCGTCCACACCGCCCTGCGCGAGCGCGGCCACCAGGTCGCCGTCCAACTCGCCCTCGACGACGAGCGGATGAGGGCGGCGGTGGCCCGCACCGACCCCGAGCTGATCGTCTGCCCGATGCTCACCAAGGCCGTCCCGCAGGACATCTGGTCCACCCGGACCGTCCTGATCGTGCACCCGGGCCCCAAGGGCGACCGCGGCCCCTCCTCGCTCGACCGGGCGATCACCGAGGGGGTGGAGCGCTGGGGCGTCACCGTGCTGCAGGCCGTCGCGGAGATGGACGCCGGCGACATCTGGGCGTCCGTCGAGTTCCCCGTCCCCGCCTGCGGCAAGAGCGAGTTGTACCGGGGCGAGCTCGCCGACGCCGCCACCGAGGCCGTCCTGCTGGCCGTCCAGCGGTACGAGGGCGGGCTGTTCACCCCCGAGCCGCTGGACTACGCCCGGCCGGACGTGCACGGCGAAGCGCGCCCCTTCCTGCGCCAGGAGGAACGCCGGATCGACTGGGAGCGGGACGACACCGCCACCGTGCTGCGCAGGCTGCGCGCCGCCGACTCCCAGCCCGGCGTCCTGGACGAGCTGTACGGACGGGAGTTCTTCCTGCACGGCGGCCACCCCGAGGACGAACTGCGCGGCCCGGTGCCCGGCGCCGTGCTGGCCACCCGGGACGGCGCGATCTGCCGGGCCACCGTCGACGGCGCGGTGTGGATACCGCAGCTGCGCCCGCGCCGCACCCCCGGCGGGCCGGTCACCTTCAAGCTGCCGGCCGCCACGGTGCTCGCCGACGAGCTGTACCGGGTCCGCGAGGTGCCGGTGAGCCCGGAGCGGGCGGGCCGCCGGGACACCTGGTCGGAGCTGCGCTACCGGGAGGAGGGCGAGGTCGGCTTCCTCGAATTCGCCCACGCGGGCGGGGCGATGAGCACCGAGCAGTGCCGTCGGCTGCTCACCGCCTACCGGGAGGCGGCCGACCGGCCGACCTCGGTGCTGGTGCTCGGCGCGCCCCGGGACTTCTACTCCAACGGGATCCAGCTCAACGTCATCGAGGGCGCGGCCTTCCCGGCGCTGGAGTCCTGGGAGAACATCAACGCGATGGACGACTTCGTCGAGGCGGTGCTGACCACGACGGACAAGGTGACGGTGGCGGCGCTGGCCGGGAACGCGGCCGCCGGCGGGCTGATGGCGGCGCTCGCCGCCGACGAGGTGTGGTGCCGGGAGTCGGCGGTGCTCAACCCGCACTACCGGCTGATGGGCCTGTACGGCTCCGAGTACTGGACGTACACCCTGCCCCGCCGGGTCGGTGCCGAGCAGGCCGAGCGGCTCACCGCCGAGGCGCTGCCGGTCGGCGCCGACCACGCCCGCCGGATCGGCCTGGTGGACCGCACGGTCGGCGGGGACGCGCCCGGGTTCCGCCGCTGGGTGGCGCGCGAGGCGGCCCGGATCGCCGCCGCGCCGGACCTCACCGGACGGCTGGTGGACAAGAAGCGCCGCCGCGCGGTCGACGAGGAGGCCAAGCCGCTGGCCGAGTACCGGGCGGAGGAACTGCGCCGGATGCACGCCAACTTCTACCGGGCGGGCGAGCCGTACCACGCGCTGCGGCGGGACTTCGTGCACAAGGTCTGCCCGGTGGCCACGCCGGAGCACGTGGCGGGGCTGCTCGGGCGGCCCGGACAGCCGTAACGGTCGGCCCGGGCCCCGGCGGGGGCCGGAGGCGGGGACCGCGCGGATACCGGGAGCGGGGACGGGCGGCGCCCGGCCGGGGTGGGGGGCCCGGCCGGACGCCCGCTCGGGCCCCCGCTCCCGCGCCCGGCCTCAGCGCCGGGCGGCCCCGCCCAGCGGCCGCCGCTGCGGGAGCAGCGGGCTGCCCTGGTCGCCCGGGGTGCGCGCGGCCCCCGCGGCCCGCGCGGTCCCGGAGGCGCGCTGGGGCCGCGGAGGCAGCGGGGCGGCCGGACCGGCCAGCAGGGGCTGGGAGTCGGACCGGCTCGGCGAGACCGCGAAGGCCAGCGAGCCGAAGAACACGTAGCAGCCCAGCCCGACCCCGAGCGGGAAGATGAACTGGAGCGCCATCACGCCGGCCTCGGTGGAGCGCGAGAGGTCCAGCTGGACGGAGAGCGCCGCCATGCCGGTGTAGTGCATCGCGCAGACCGCCACGCCCATCACCGGCGCCGCCGCCAGCACGGCGAGCGTGCCCCGGATGTTGAGCGCGGCCCAGAGCGCGGCCGTGGCCGCGACCACGGCGATGGCCACCGAGGCGGCCACGGTGGGCCGGTCGTAGCCGAGCGTGCCGGGCAGGACCATCGCGGCCATGCCCAGGTAGTGCATCGCGGCGACCCCCAGACCGGTGGTCAGCCCGCCGACCAGCAGCGCCAGGACGCGGCGCCGCCAGTACCCGACGGTGAAGAGCCCGACGCCGACCACGGCGACGGCGACCAGCAGGCTGAGCACGGTCAGGCCGGGCCGGTAGCCGATCTCGACGCCGGTCACGGAGAAGCCGAGCATCGCGATGAAGTGCATGGACCAGATCCCGGCCCCGAGCGAGGTCGAGGCGAACAGCAGCCAGACGGCCCGGGTGCGGCCCCGGGAGACGAGTGCCCAGCGGGCACTGCGCAGGGCGACGAAGGCGCCGACGCAGGCGACGAAGTACGAGACCGCCGGTGTCACCCAGCCGTGGTCGGCATGGTGGATCTCACCCAATGGAGCTCCCTGGAGGAGGGTTGAGGGCACCGGGGCGCGGGCGGACGCGGTTGGCCGGGGAAGGCGCGCGGCAGCGGGCACCGGAGCGGGAACGTGCTCCCGCAGGGGAGGAGCCTGGCATGTGGTGCCCCTGACAATCGGGGAGAGTAGCCACTGCCCGGCGGTCGCACAATGTTCGTGCTTTTCGTGAAGTCCCAGGTCAGGATGGGCCTTTACGCGGCCTGCATGATCCCGGCACCAACCCCTGACACCGCCTGCGCACCGCCTCCGGGTGACTGCGGTCCGCCGTCGGCGCTCACTCCAGGGGGGCTAGCCCGAACGGGTGGCCGGCCGGGTCGATCAGCACCCGCAGGGTGCGGCCGTGCTGGTAGGCGGGCTCGGTGGCGCCGAGCGCGAGGGCCTTCGCGGTGGCCTCGTCCAGGTCGTCGACGTAGAAGTCGAGGTGGAAGTGCTTGCTGCCGTCCGGTTCCGTCCACGGCTCCGGCCGGTAGCCGGTCACCCGGCCGAAGCCCAGCGGGCTGCCGCCCTCGGGGTTGTCCAGGATCGCGAAGCGCTCGTCCGCGTGCCTGGTCTCCCACCCCAGCAGCTCGCCGTAGAACGAGGCCAGCGCGACCGGGTCGGCGCAGTCGATGGTGACCATGGCGAGCCGGGCGAAGCCGGTGTCGCCGGGCCCGGTGCGCGCGGACGGCTGCGGCTGTTCGGACCGCTGGGACCGCTCGGACTGCTCGGTGGCGAGGTCGGACATGGCAGGTCGGCCCTTCTGGGAGAGAGCTGAGGCCCATGACCAATATGGCACCGCGGTGACCCTCCGGCACGGCGGCGGATCTCATTTTCCTTAGCGAGAGTAATGACGTAGGCTAAAGAGATGCCCGAGATGTCCGAGCAGGACCTCGCAGCGATCAGTCAGCTGCGATCGTCCACGATGCGCCTCTCCCGACGACTCAAACACCAGCGGGTGGAGGAGTCGCTGAGTCCCACCGAGATGGGAGTGCTGGGCACCCTCGCCCGGTGCGGAAAGGCGACGCCGGGTGAGCTCGCCCGGAAGGAGCACGTGCAGCCTCCTTCGATGACCAGGATCGTCGCGATGCTGGAGGAGAAGGGGCTGGTGCGGCGCGAACCGCACCCCGAGGACCGCCGCCAGGTGGTCGTCAGCAGCACCGAGCAGGCCGAGACGATCCTCGCGGAGAGTCGTCGACGCCGGAACGTCTGGCTCGCCGAGCTCGCCCAGGGGCTCGACGAGGAGGAATGGGCCGTCCTCAGGGAGGCCGCGCCCGTGCTCTACAAGCTCGCCCACCTGTAGCTCGTACACCTGTCGCTCGAACACCTCCGAGGCACACCGACCCCGGCCGGCCGCCGGGAGAAGAAGGAGCCCGCATCACCGCAGGACCGACCACCGACACCAGGAGCGGGGCGGCCCCCCCCCAGGCCCGCGCGCCCCCAGGGGGGACCCACCGGACACCCCCCGCCCCCCCCCCCCCCCCCCCCCACCCCCCCCACCCCCCCCCCCCCCCCCCCCCCCCCCCCCCACCCCCCC
>NZ_JBHXEM010000003.1:55227-148044 GCF_042724755.1 Kitasatospora sp. NPDC127067
TTTTTTTTTTAAAACACAATGTTGCGGCGGGTGGGTTTATACCCGGCCGCCCCCCCCGCGCCCCGCCCCCCCCCGCCTGGCCCCCCCCGCCACGAGGGGAGACCAACGTGACACCGCCGGCCGCAGCCAGCGCCGCCGCCATCCGCACCGACGACCCGACCACCGACCCCGCCGCGGCCACTGCCGCGGCCGCCGACGCCCAGGCACCCGCCCCCACGGGGCTGCCCGGCAACGGCGACGACGACCCCGACGAACGCACCGCGGCGGACTCCGCCGCCCAGCGCCGCGCCCACGCGGCCTCCCACCCGTCGCCCGCCACCGCCCTTCCTGCGACGGGCTCCGCCCGGCCGCTCTCGTCGCCGACCGGCACCCGCTTCACCAGGCCCGGGGGGATGTTCTCCTCACTGCGCGTTCGCAACTACCGCTACTACTTCGCCGGCCAGGTGGTCTCCAACACCGGCACCTGGATGCAGCGCATCGCCCAGGACTGGCTGGTGCTGAGCCTCACCGGCAGCCCGCTCGCGGTCGGCATCACCACCGCCATGCAGTTCCTGCCGATGCTGCTGTTCGGCCTGTTCGGCGGCGTGCTCGCCGACCGGATGCCCAAGCGCCGGCTGCTGGTCTTCACCCAGGGCGCGATGGGCCTGCTGGCCGCCGGCCTCGCGGTGCTGACCGTCGGCGGCGTGGTGACGCCGTACTACGTGTACGCCTTCGCGCTGCTGCTCGGCCTGGTCACCGTGGTGGACAACCCGACCCGGCAGGCCTTCGTCTCCGAGATGGTCGGGCCCAAGGACCTCGCCAACGCCGTCAGCCTGAACGCCGCCAACTTCCAGACCGCCCGGCTGGTCGGCCCCGCCGTCGCGGGCCTGCTGATCGCCGCGGTCGGCAGCGGCTGGGCGTTCGCCGTCAACGCGCTGTCCTTCGCCGCCGTGATCGGCGGGCTGCTCGCGATGCGGGAGAGCGAACTGCGCCCGACCGAGCCGATCGCCCGCGAGAAGGGTCAGCTGCGCGAGGGGCTGCGGTACGTCAAGGAGCGGCCCGAGCTGCTCTGGCCGATGGTGCTGGCCGGGTTCATCGGCACCTTCGGCTTCAACTTCCCCACGCTGCTCTCCGGCTTCGCGTACGACACCTTCAAGGTCGGCGCCGGCCAGTACGGCCTGCTGAACACCGCGATGGCGATCGGCTCGCTGACCGGTGCGCTGCTCGCCGCCCGCCGGGGCGTGCCGCGGCTGCGCCGGCTGGTCGGCGCGGCGCTGGCCTTCGGAGCGCTGGAGGTGGTCGCCGCGTTCGCGCCCGACTACTGGACCTTCGCGCTGCTGCTGATGCTGGTCGGGGTCTTCGGGCTGAGCTTCAACACCTCGGTCAACTCCTCGCTGCAGCTGGCCACCGACCCCGCGATGCGCGGCCGGGTGATGGGCCTGCTGGTGCTGGTCTTCACCGGCGGCACGCCGATCGGCGCCCCGATCGTCGGTTGGGTGACCGCCTCGTACGGGCCCCGGCTCGGCCTGCTGGCCTGCGGACTGGTGTCCGCGGCGGCGGCCGGCACGGTCGGCCTGGTGCTGGCCCGCAGCGCGGACCTGCGGGTGCGGTTCGACCTGCACCCGGGCCGCGGCGGCCGGGTGGTGGCCTTCGTGCCGCGGACCGCGCCGGCGGCCAAGTCGGAGCTGGCCGCGGCCTGCTGACCGTCCGTCGGGCCCCCGGGAGGCGTCCCGGGGGCCCGTGGCGGTTCAGAGCCGGATGGCGAGGACCTGGCCCGGCCAGACGCCGTCCGGCCGCTCGACCTCGAAGCCCTCGGTCTCGGTGAAGCCGAGCGCGCGGTACTGGGCGACCAGCCCGCGGTCGGCGCCGGCGTAACAGTCCACCCGGAGCAGGCCGATGCCGCGGCGGCGGGCCTCCTCCACCGCGTCGGCGATCAGCGCGGCGCCGATGCCCGAGCCCTTGCGGGTGCGGTCGGTGACCAGGTTGCGGACGAACAGCTCGCGCTCGGCCACGGCGGGGACGTACGCGCCGCGCTCCTCGGACAGCACGCAGGAGCCGACCGTACGGCCCCGGTCGTCCACCGCGAGACGGATCAGGAACGGCTCGGCGCCGTACTTCGCGATGTGCTCCACCCGGGCCGGGTCGGTGCTGAAGGGCCGGTCGCCCCACTGGCCGGTGCGGCCGCGGCCGGCCAGCCAGGCCACGGCGCCGTCGAGCAGGGCGAGGACGTCGGGGATGTCCTCGCGGCCTCCGGTGCGGATCTTCACGCCGCTGGAATCGATCATGGATCCGTTCTATCCCGAACCGGGGTGCGCGGGAAGATTGATCCATGAGGTTGTTCGTGGCGGTGCTGCCGCCCGTCGAGGCGCTGCAGGGGCTCCTCGACGCGGTCGCGCCGCTGCGGGAGCTGCCCGGGGCGGAGCGGCTGCGCTGGACCGGCGTCGACGGCTGGCACCTGACCCTGGCCTTCCTGGGCGAGGTGCCGGCCGAGCGGCTGCCGGAGCTGGCGGCGGGCCTGGCCGCCGTCGCCGAGGTCCACCCGGTGCACCGGCTGCGGATCGCGGGCGCGGGGCGGTTCGGCGACCGGGTGCTCTGGGCCGGGGTCGAGGGCCGGACCTGGGCGCTGCGCCGGCTGGCCGACGCCGTCACCGCGGCCACCGCCGAGGTCACCGGTGCGACCGACGACTACGCCTTCCACCCGCACCTCACCCTCGCCCGGGCCGGCTCCTCGCGCGGCCACCGCAGGGCCGTGCGGCGGGTCGCGGCGGCCGAGCTGGACGGCCTGGTGGCGGCGCTGGCCGACTACCGGGGGCCGGAGTGGGACGCCACCGGGCTGCACCTGGTGCGCAGCGACCCGGGCGGCGGCTCCGTCCACTACGAGTCGCTGCGCACCTGGCCGCTGGCGGACTGGGGCTGAGGCCCCGGGGGCGGCTCCGGGACCGGGGTCGCGAGGCCCCGGC
The DNA here is from genome assembly GCF_042724755.1 of Kitasatospora sp. NPDC127067. Taxonomy (NCBI): domain Bacteria; kingdom Bacillati; phylum Actinomycetota; class Actinomycetes; order Kitasatosporales; family Streptomycetaceae; genus Kitasatospora; species Kitasatospora sp. NPDC127067. The sequence goes on from NZ_JBHXEM010000003.1 coordinate 58,167, forward strand.
GGCGGGGCCGGGAAGGCCCGGGGCCAGGGCCCGGGAGGAGTCCGGGGCGGGGCCGGAGGTACGCTCGATGACCGTGGATCCCAAGACTCGTATGCGCATCGTCTCCGGCACCCTGGTGCTGATGCTGGTCGTCGTGCTGATCAGCTCGCTGGTCGGCCGCTAGGGCGGCCCCCGGCGGGAGGACCCCCGGCCCGGCCCCGGAACGGCGAGAGGGCCACCGCCCGTCGGCGGTGGCCCTCGGCCGTGTCCTCGGGGGACCGGTCAGACCTGCGCGAGCTGCTCGACCACGTGGTCGATGCAGTGGGTGAGCGCCTCGACGTCCGCCGGGTCGATCGCCGGGAACATCGCGATGCGCAGCTGGTTGCGGCCCAGCTTGCGGTACGGCTCGGTGTCCACGATGCCGTTGGCACGCAGTGCCTTGGCGACCGCGGCGGCGTCCACCGACTCGTCGAAGTCGATGGTGCCGACCACCTGGGAGCGCTCGGCCGGGTTCGCCACGAACGGGGTGGCGTAGGCGGACTTCTCGGCCCAGGAGTACAGCCGGGACGAGGAGTCCGCGGTGCGGGCGACCGCCCAGTCCAGCCCGCCGTTGCCGTTCAGCCACTCCAGCTGGTCGGCCAGCAGGAAGAGGGTGGAGAGCGACGGGGTGTTGTACGTCTGGTCCTTCGACGAGTTGTCGATGGCCGTCGGCAGCGAGAAGAACGGCGGGATGTAGCGGCCGGAGCCGGCGATCTCGGCGGCGCGCTCCAGCGCGGCCGGGGAGAAGGTCGCCAGCCACAGGCCGCCCTCGGAGGCGAAGGACTTCTGCGGGGCGAAGTAGTAGACGTCCGTCTCGGTGATGTCCACCGGCAGGCCGCCGGCGCCCGAGGTCGCGTCCACCAGGACCAGCGAGCCCTCGTCCGCGCCCACCGGACGCCGGATCGGCATCGCGACGCCGGTCGAGGTCTCGTTGTGGGTGAGCCCGTAGACGTCCACGCCGGCCTCGGCGACCGGCAGCGGGTGGGTGCCCGGGGCGGTCTTGATCACGGTCGGCTCGCCGAGCCACGGCGCGGCCTTGACCGAGGAGGCGAACTTCGAGGAGAACTCGCCGAAGTCCAGGTGCTGGGACTTCTCCCGCACCAGGCCGAAGGCGGCGATGTCCCAGAAGGCGGTGGAGCCGCCGTTGCCGAGGACGACCTCGTAGCCGTCCGGCAGCGAGAACAGGCTGCTCACGCCCTCGCGCACGCGCTTGACCAGGTCCTTGATCGGGGCCTGGCGGTGCGAGGTGCCGAGCAGGGAGGTCTGGGTCGCGGCGAGGGCACTCAGGGCCTCGGGGCGCACCTTGGACGGTCCGCAGCCGAAACGGCCGTCTGCGGGCTTGATGTCAGCGGGGATCTGGATCTGAGCCACGCGCGCAGCCTACCGGCCGGAGGGTTCGGCGGGGTACGGCCGTCCGCCCGCTGAGACCGTGATCACTGCTGCCCGGAGGCGGGCCGGAGAGCTGCGGCAGCGGGCCCGGCCGGAGCCGGACCCGCTGCTCAGGGGCACTGTCCGGACGCTCGTCCGGTATTCCCTGGGAGGGGATCAGTGGACGATGGCGTCCCAGCCCTCGATCTCCTCGGGGCGGCGCGGGCCGGGGCCGATGTAGCGCGCGGAGGGGCGCACGAGCCGGCCCGTGCGCTTCTGCTCCAGGATGTGCGCCGACCAGCCGGCAGTGCGCGCACAGGTGAACATCGAGGTGAACATGTGCGCCGGGACCTCGGCGAAGTCCAGCATGATGGCGGCCCAGAACTCGACGTTGGTGGCCAGCACGCGGTCGGGGCGACGGTTGTGCAGCTCCTCCAGCGCGGCCTTCTCCAGCGCCTCGGCGACCTCGAAGCGCGGCGCGCCGAGCTCCTTGGCGGTGCGGCGCAGCACCCGGGCGCGCGGGTCCTCGGCGCGGTAGACGCGGTGGCCGAAGCCCATCAGGCGCTCGCCCTTGTCCAGGGCGTTCTTGACCCAGGCGGTCGCGTCGCCGGTGCGCTCGATCTCCTCGATCATGCCGAGCACGCGCGACGGCGCGCCGCCGTGCAGCGGGCCGGACATCGCGCCGACCGCGCCGGAGAGGGCGGCCGCGACGTCGGCGCCGGTGGAGGCGATGACCCGGGCGGTGAAGGTGGAGGCGTTCATGCCGTGCTCGGCGGCCGAGGTCCAGTAGGCGTCGACGGCCTTGACGTGCTTCGGGTCCGGCTCGCCCCGCCAGCGGATCATGAACCGCTCGACGACCGTCTCGGCCTTGTCGATCTCGCTCTGCGGGACCATCGGCAGGCCCTGGCCGCGGGCCGACTGGGCGACGTAGGACAGGGCCATCACGGCGGCCCGGGCGAGGTCGTCGCGGGCCTGCTCGGCGTCGATGTCCAGCAGTGGCTTGAGGCCCCAGACCGGGGCGAGCATGGCGAGTGCGGACTGCACGTCGACCCGGATGTCGCCGGAGTGCACGGGGATCGGGAACGGCTCGGCGGCCGGCAGGCCGGGGTTGAACTTGCCGTCCACCAGCAGGCCCCAGACGTGGCCGAAGGAGACGTTGCCCACCAGGTCGTCGATGTCGACACCGCGGTACCGCAGGGCGCCGCCCTCACGGTCGGGTTCGGCGATCTCGCTCTCGAACGCGACGACTCCCTCAAGCCCGGGTACGAAATCGGACATGCGACGGCTCCCTCAGTTCTGTGATCGGCGCTCCGCCGTGGTGGGGCGGCGCACCAGTGACCGAATGGTGTTTGGCACTCGGTGCCAGAGTGACAGGCACGGGGTGCATTGCGCCATACACCACCGTGGTGATGTTTCCCGCGGGCCCGCTCGACCTGCCCGCCGGGCGGGCAAGTCGAGCCCGGGGGAGCCCCGGAACCCCCGCGATCCCGGGAACCAAACGCCTTGTTCCGGACAATTCCCCACGGGGCGGGCGGTCAAGCGGCGGCGGGTCACCTCATCTCCCACCGGGGTTTGTCCGGAGGTAGCGGCGCCCGTTGCTTGTCGTACGGGATGATGTTGGCGTGCAGACCCCGGATCGCGCCCAGTCGACGCCCCCGAGCCCCGCCAACCGGACCCTGGCCGACGAGGCCCGCCCCGGACCGGACCTCACCGTGATGCGCAAGCACTACAGCCACGAGGGCCTGGTCGAGGAGCGGCTCGCGCCCGAGCCGATCGGCCAGTTCACCCGCTGGTTCCACGAGGCGGACGACGCCGGGGTGGTGGAGCCCAACGCCATGGTGCTCTCCACCGCCGACGCCGAGGGGCGGCCCAGCTCGCGCACCGTCCTGCTCAAGGGCTACGACCTGCGCGGCTTCGTGTTCTTCACCAACTACGGCTCCCGCAAGGGCTCCGAGCTGGCCGCCAACCCGTACGCGGGGCTGCTCTTCCCGTGGATCGCGCTGGCCCGCCAGGTGATCGTCCAGGGCCGGGTGGAGAAGGTCGGCCGGGACGAGACCGCCGCCTACTTCCGCACCCGCCCGCACGGCTCCCAGCTGGGCGCCTGGGCCAGCGAGCAGTCCAGCCCGGTCGGCGGCCGGGAGGTCCTCGAACAGCGCTACGCCGAGCTGGAGCGGCGCTACCCGGAGGGCGAGGGCGTGCCCGTCCCGCCGTTCTGGGGCGGGTACCGGGTGGTCCCGCAGAGCGTCGAGTTCTGGCAGGGCCGGGAGAACCGGCTGCACGACCGGCTCCGCTACGTCGCCGACCCGTCCGGCCCGACGGGGTGGCGGGTGGAGCGGCTCTGCCCGTGATCCCTTCGGCCCAAAGGCTCCGCGCGGCGTCCGCGCGGAGCTGATGGACCGTCATCCGTCCGGTAGGATGCCCGTCGCGGACCTGGGCCGATGCAGCTCCGGCCGGCGGCCCGCCGTGCCGACACGATCGAGTGAGGGACTGAGTGAGGGACTGATGGGCGTCACCGGTGCGGGAACCGCCGCTGGACTCGGCTCTGACCTGGTCGACGTCGCCGCCCTGCCGCTCGACGAACTCGACGCCCTGCCCGACACCGTCCTCGGTGACCTGCTGCGCCGGGTGGTCGCGGACGCCCTGACCCCCGGCGCGGAGCCGCTCGCGGCCTTCCAGTCGGCGCTCGACCGGTAGCACCGCGGGAGCCCGCGCCCCCGCGCCCGGCGCGTCGAGCCCGACGGGCGCCCGCGCCCCCGCCGGTGCGCCCCCTGAGCGCCGGAGCGCCCCCGGCCGGGGAAATGCGCTTGACCACCGGCTAAACCCCACGAGGCGGCCGAATCCGCCAACTCGCCAGCGTGGACGGTGGAGTTCGGGACATGCTGGGGTATGAAACCAGCGCCGTCGCGGACCGTTGGGCACGGGGGGAACAGGTGATGGAGCAGGAACTACACCGGCCGTACTTCTTCTTCAGCTACGCGCGTCGGGACTTCGAGGCCGAGGACGCCTTCGTCAACCAGTTCTTCAACGACCTGCGGGACGAACTCGGGCGGCTGGTCGGCACCGGCGTGCGCAGCGAGGAACTGGCCTACCGGGACACCGAGCAGCTGCGCCTGGGCGACGACTGGGCCGAGCGGCTGGCCACGATGCTCGGCCGCAGCCGGACCATGATCGCGCTCTACTCCCCGGCCTACTTCACCAGCCTCTACTGCGGCAAGGAGTGGACCGCCTTCCGCGGCCGGGTCCGGCGCCACCACGAGGAGACCGGGGAACTCATCCCGGCGCTCGTCCCGGTGCTCTGGGAACCCGTCGAGTCGGGCGACCTGGCCGACGAGGTCAACAAGATCCAGTGGGCCCAGCCGGACATGGGCGAGGCCTACGCCCGGTACGGCCTGCGGGCACTGCTGCGCACCGCGCAGGGCGGGGCGTACGAGCAGGTCGTCCGGGTGGTCGCGGAGCGGGTCCGGGACGCGGCCGCGCGCCGGCTCGGCGAGCTGCCCGAGTTCGACCTCGGCGCCGTGCGCGGCTACTTCCCGCCCCCGGCGGCGCCGCCCGCGGCGTCCGCCCCCGGGATGGTGCGGCTGTTCATCGCGGCCGGGCGTGCCTCGGAGTCCGCCGCCGGGCGCGCCTCGGAGTCCGCCGCCGAGGGCGGCTGGTACGGCTCCAAGCCGTGGCACTGGGCGCCCTACCACCCGCCCGTCCAGCCGTCCCTGGCGGCCCGCGCCCAGCAGGTGATCACCGGCGCCGGGCACACCACCACGCTGGAGGAGGTCGACACCGCCCTCGCCGACAAGCTCGACCAGGCCCGTGAGGACAGCCAGGTCAGCATCCTGCTGGTGGACCCGTGGGTGGCCGGGGCCGAGCGCTACCGCTCCGCGCTGCGCGCGTACGACGAGCAGAACCACCCCGTCACCGGTGTGATGGTGCCCACCGGCAGCGGCGACCCGGCCGACGGGCCGGGGCGCGACGCGCTCTGGGCGGGCGTGCGCGACGTGTTCCGGCGCAACTGGCTGCGCCGGAGCGACCTGGAGCACTTGTTCCGGGTCAAAGTGAGCCGGGAGAGCTTCGACAACGACCTCACCATCATGGTGACGGTCGCTCAGAACAAGCTCATGGACGACAACCTGGATTGGGGGGACGATGGCGGCGACGCCTTCGGCCTCGGCCCCGGCGGCCCGGACACCGGCCCGGCGATGCCCGGGCTGACCATCCCGGCCGGCCCGCCGGGGCCCCGCCTGGGGCCCGCACGCGTCAACCGGGGCCTCCCGGGTTCCACCGACCTGCCGCACCAGAGCCGGGGCAAGGACACCGCTGTCCCGCTGAGGGGGGAGAAGAACGATGACCACTGAGCCCGGCGCGGATCCGGAGCGCGGCGGACCGGGATCGGTCGTCACGTTCTACTCCTTCAAGGGCGGCACCGGCCGCACCATGGCGCTCGCCAACGTCGGCTGGATCCTCGCCAGCCGCGGCCTGCGCGTCCTGGTCGTCGACTGGGACCTGGAGGCGCCCGGCCTCCACCGGTACTACCACCCGCTGCTGGTCGACCCGGAACTGCACTCCACCGACGGCCTGATCGACCTGCTGCGCTCCTACGTCAAGCAGGCGCTGCCCTCCACCACCGGGCCGGTCGGGCAGTCCCCGGCCGCCTGGCTGGACGAGCCCGGGCGCCTGGACGGCTACGTCTGCGGCCTCGCCCTCGACCTGCCGCCCGGCGGCCGGCTCGACTTCCTGCCCGCCGGCCGGCAGAACGCCGCCTACGCCGCCGCCGTCACCAGCTTCAACTGGCGCAGCTTCTACCACGGCCGGGACATCCGCGGCGGCGAGTTCCTGCGCGAGCTGCGCGACCGCTGGGCCCGCGGCTACGACTACGTGCTCATCGACAGCCGCACCGGCGTCAGCGACACCTCCGGCATCTGCACCGTCCTGATGCCCGACACCGTGGTGGACTGCTTCACCTTCAGCGTCCAGAACATCCGCGGCGGCGTCGACGCGGCCCGCGACATCGCCGCGGCCGAGGAGCGGGCGATCCGGGTCCTGCCGGTGCCGATGCGGGTCGAGGACGCCGAGCAGGAGCGCCTGGAAGCCGGCCGCGACTACGCCCGGGAGGCCTTCGCCCCCTACCTCGGCCGCTGGCTGGCCGGCGACCGCCGGGCCGGCTACTGGGCCGACGTCGAGGTGCCGTACAAGCCCTTCTACGCCTACGAGGAGGTGCCCGCCACCGTCGCCGACCGGCCGCAGGAGGCCCGCAGCCTGCTCAACGCCTTCGAGCGGCTGGCCGGCTGGATCACCGACGGCCGGGTCCGCGCCCTGCGCCCGCTCACCGCCGAGACCCGCCGCCGGCTCTACGGCGCCTACCTGCGCTCCGCCCGGGCGGTTCCGCGCCAGGTGTTCGTCAGCTACGCCCCCGAGGACCGGATGTGGGCCGAGTGGGCCGCCGGGACGCTCACCCGCTTCGGCTACCAGACCTCCCTGCACAGCGCCGCGGAGCCGTACAGCGGCCCCCGGCCGCCGGAGGTCGCCGGGCCGGTCGACGGCCAGGGCCGGCTGCTCGCGCTGCTCTCGCCCGAGTACACCGCGCTGCCCCGTGCGGCCGAGGTCTGGCAGCTCCTCCAGGGGCGCGAACTCGCCTCCGGATCACCGTCGTTGGTCGCCTTCCGGCTCCAGGACTCGGACGAGCCGGTGCCCCGCCCGTTCACCGGGCCGCCGGTGCCCGACCTGGTCCGCTCCTCCGCGGTCGGCGCCGAGTCCCAGCTCTACGCCGAACTCGGCCCGCCGCCCGGCAGCAGCCGTCAATCGGACACCGACAGCGGGGAGTTCGCCGCCCCCGCGCGGTTCCCCGGCACCGCCCCGCAGGTCCAGGAGGCGCCCTCGCGCAACGCCGCCTTCATCGGCCGCGGCAAGCTGCTCGAACTGCTCCGCAACCGCTTCACCGGCGGGCCCGCCGCCGTGCTCAGCCAGGTGCTCTACGGCTTCGGCGGCGCGGGCAAGTCCCAGATCGCCGCCGAGTACGCGCACCGCTTCAAGGCCGCCTACGACGTGGTCTGGTGGGTGCCCGCCGAGGAGCCCGCCAACATCCCGCAGAAGCTCGCCGAACTCGCGCCCCGGCTCGGCGTGCCCACCAGCGACGACGTCGCGCACACCGCCGCCGCCGTGCTCGACGCGCTGCGCCGCGGCCAGCCGTACCGCCGGTGGCTGCTCGTCTTCGACAACGCCGGCACCCCCGAGGAGCTCGCCCCCTGGCAGCCGGCCGGCTCCTCCGGCGGGCACGTGCTGATCACCTCCCGCAACCAGGGCTGGGCCCGGCACGCCGGCCTGGTGGAGGTCGACGTCTTCCTCCGCGAGGAGAGCGTCCGGCTGCTGCGCCGCTTCAACGGCGGGCTCTCCTCGGAGGACGCCGACCAGGTCGCGCAGCGCCTCGGCGACCTGCCGCTCGCCGTCGGCCAGGCCGCCGTCTGGCTCCAGGAGACGTCGATGCCGATCGCCACCTACCTCGAACTGCTCGACGAAGAGCTCACCGAGATGCTGGAGCGCACCCGGCTGCGCGCCGCCGACTACCCGCACTCGGCCGCCGCGACCTGGCGCATCTCGGTCGAGGAACTGCGCCGGATGAACGCCCCGGCCGCCCAGATCCTGGAGATCTGCGCCTTCTTCGGCCCGGACGCCATCCCGATGCGGCTGCTCTACAGCCGGGCCGTCACCCGCGCCCTGCGGCTGCCCCCGCGCGCGCCCCGCGACAAGCTCGCGATCGGCGAGTTCCTGCGCGCCATCAACCGCTTCGGGCTCGCCCGCACCGACCAGGGCAGCGAGACCATCACCGTGCACCGGCTGGTCCAGGCGGTGCTGCGGGACCAGGTCGAGGAGGAGCGGCGGGCCGAACTGCGCGGCGTCGTCCACGCCGCGCTCGCCACCGCCAACCCCGGCGACCCGGACGTGCCCGTGAACTGGGCCGAGTACGCCGAACTCCTGCCCCACCTCTGGCCGTCCGGAGCGCTCGACAGCGCCGACGAGGACGTCCGGCAGTGGATCATCGACTCGGTCCGCTACCAGTGGAAGCGCAGCCTGCACGAGTCCGGCCGGGAACTCGCCGAACGGACCCTGGAGCACTGGCGCCAGGACGGCTACGGCGGGCCCGGCTTCGACGTCGACAACGACGCCCAGACGCTCATGCTGCGCACCCAGCTGAGCAACATCCGCCGCTCCCAGGGCGCCCTCCAGGAGGCGTACGAGATGGACCGGGACATCCTGGAGCGCTTCACCGCGACCCTGGGCCCGGAGCACTCCCACACCCTCGCCGTCGCCAACAGCCTCGGCGCCGACCTGCGCTTCCTCGGCCGCTACGACGAGGCCCGGGCGCTCGACCGCCGCACCCTGGACGCCGCCCGGCGCACCCTCGGCCCGGACCACCCCCGCACCCTGATGATCACCAACAACCTCGCCGTCTCCGACTACCTGGCCGGCGACCGCCGGGCCGCCCTGGAACGGCACCGCAGCAACTACCTCCAGCAGCGCGACGCGCTCGGCGCGCACAGCCTCTACGCGCTCTCCTCGGCCTCCAACTACGCCCGCGACCTGCGCGAGACCGGGCGGCTGCGGGAGGCCCTGGACCTGCTGGAGGAGACCGTCCGGATCTACCAGCAGACCATCGGCGACAGCCACACCGACACCCTGCGCGCCCGCAAGAACCTGGCCGTGGCGCTGCGCCGGGCCGGCCGGTACCACGAGGCCCTGGAGATCGACGAGGACATCTACCAGCGCTACCTGGACATCAACGGCCCCGAGCACCCCGACACCCTGGCCGCCGCCACCAACCTGGCCAGCGACCTCAACGCGCTCGGCGACACCGGGCGGGCGATCCCGCTGGCCGAACGGGCGCTGGCGCGGTACCGCGACTACCTGGGCGAGAACCACCCGGTGACGCTGGCCGGCGCCAACAACCTCTCGGTGTACCTGCGGCTGGCGGGGCGCGCGACGGAGGCGCGCGAGCTGTCCGGCCGTACGCTGGCGCAGTTCCGCACCGTCCTCGGCGCGCACCACCTCTACATCCCGATCGCGATGATGAACCACGCCAACGACCTGTCGCTGGCCGGGGAGCTCCAGGACGCGCTCGACCTGGAACTGGAGGCCGCGCCGCTGATGACCGAGGCCCTCGGCCAGGACCACTACGACTCCATCGGCATCAACTCCAACCTCTCGCTGTCGATGGCCGCCCTCGGGTACGCCGAGCGGGCGGCGGAGCTGCGGGCGGACTGCATCCGGCGGGCCCGGATCACCCTGGGGGAGGAGCACCCGACGACGATCGCGGTGCGGGCCGGGACGCGGCTGGACTCCGACGTGGAGCCGCCGCACGTGTGACGGACGGTCGGCCGGCGTGGCCTAGGCTCACCGGCATGGTGCCGTTCCGGCAGTTCCTGCTGAAGATCCACAGTCGGTGCAACCTGGCCTGCGACTACTGCTACGTGTACGAGGGCGCGGACCAGAGCTGGCGCGGGCGGCCGCGGCGGATGGAACTCGCGACCGTCCGCCGCACCGCCCGGCGGATCGAGGAGCACGCGGCCGAGCACGGGCTGGACGAGGTGTCCGTGGTGCTGCACGGCGGCGAGCCGCTGCTCGTCGGCGCGGCCCATCTGGACGCGCTGCTGGCCGAGTTGGCGGCCGTCCGGCCCCGGACGCGGTTCACCGTGCAGACCAACGGGCTGCGGCTGCTGGACGAACCGGCCCTGCTCGACGTGCTGCACCGCCACCGGGTCGCGGTCGGGGTCTCGCTGGACGGCACCCGGGCCGACCACGACCGGCACCGCAGACTGCCCTCCGGCGCGGGCAGTTGGGCACGCACCGCCGAGGCGGTGCGGCTGCTCGGCTCGGACCGGCACCGGGACCTCTTCGCCGGCCTGCTGTGCGTCGTCGACCTGGAGTCGGACCCGGTGGCCACCTACGAGGCGCTGCTGGAGTTCGCGCCGCCCCGGATCGACCTGCTGCTGCCGCACGCGACCTGGCGGGAGCCGCCGCCCGGCGTCCGGCCGCGGCCGGTGCCGGACGCGCCGCCGTCGGGCGCGGAGCCGGCGCCGTACGGGCAGTGGCTGATCGCCGCCTTCGACCGCTGGTACGACGCGCCGCGCCGGGAGACCGGGGTGCGGCTGTTCGAGGAGCTGGCGGTGCTGCTGCTCGGCGGGCGGGCGGCCAGCGAGGCGGTCGGGCTGGCGCCCGTCGACCTGGTGGTGGTCGAGGCGGACGGGACGATCGAGCAGGCGGACAGCCTCAAGGTGGCCTACGACGGCGCCCCCGGGACCGGCCTGGACGTGTGGCGGCACGGCTTCGCGCGGGCGGGCGCGCACCCGGCCTTCCGGGCCCGCCAGCGCGGCCTCGCGGGCCTCGGGCCGGTCTGCGCCGGCTGCCCGCTGGCCCGGGTCTGCGGCGGGGGGCTGTACGCGCACCGGTACGCGGGGGACGGTTTCGGGCACCCGTCGGTGTACTGCGCGGACCTGGACCGGCTGGTCCGGCACATCGCGGGGCGCCTGCGGGCGGGGGTGGCGGGGCTGGCGGGGAGCTGAGGACCGGTGCGGGGCAGGCGTCGGGCGTCGGGCGGTGGGTTCCTGGTGGGCGTCGGGCGTCGGGCGTCGGCGGGCGGCGGTTCGGCTCACCCGTCCGGGTCATGCCCGGCCGCCGTCCGGCTGATCCGCCCCGGCGCGGGGAGACTGCGGGCGGACCCGGCGGGTTGGGCGATGGGCCGGCCGACCGGGCCGGGAGCCGAACGGACGAGGAGGAGGACCGGTGGCGGGTACGGGCGAGGTGGTGGCGGCCGGGGTACCGGGCGCCCGCGGGGCGGACGGGCTGCCCCGGCACGGCGTGGACCGGGAGACGTTCCGGGCGATCGCGGGCGCGCGCGGCGGGCCGCAGGCCGTCCGGCTGCTGCGCGGCGGGCAGTTGAGCAAACGGGCGCTGCTGCTGCTGGCGCTGCGTCGGGCGGTGCCGGAGCACGACGGCTACCGGGAGGCGTACGCCCGGGTCCGGGCGCTGCAGCGGGACGACCGGGACCAGTGGGAGGAGGTGCTGCTGCGGCCCGAGTTGGACGCCTGGGCGGCCGACTGCCTCCGCGGCGCGGCGGCGGGGGAGGACGTTCCGCTCGGCGGACTGGGCGAGTTCCTCCGCCCCGGCTCCGGCACGCCCCTCGCGCTGGAGTGCGACGGGCTGCGCTGGGCGCCGTCGATCGACCACGCCGGCCCGCGCCGGGTGGACTACGGACGTCCGCCGGCCGGTCCGCTCGCCGACGCCGAACTCGGGCTCTGGGAACAGCGGTTGTCCGAGGCCTGGGACATCCTGGCGCGCCGTCACCGCCGTCATGCGGCGGCCGTCGCGGCCTGCGTGACCACCGTCGTCCCGCTGCGGCCCGCCCCCGGCGGGGAGGCGGTGAGCGCCGCCGCCCGGCGGGCCTACGGCGCGGTGGCGGCCTCGCTGCCGGGCGATCCGGTGCTGCTGGCGCTGGCCCTGGTGCACGAGTTCCTCCACGTCCAACTCGGCGCCCTGCTGGACCTGGTGCCGCTGCACCGCCCCAACGGCCCGGCCGTCCACCACGCCCCCTGGCGGCCCGACCCGCGCCCGGCCGGGGCGCTGCTCCAGGGGGCGTACGCGCACCTGGGCGTGGCGGACTTCTGGCGGGCGGAGGCGGCCGCCGGGGCGGGCGACGCCGCCCGCGCGCACGGGGAGTTCGCGCGCTGGCGGACGCACACCCTGGCCGCCGGGCGGACGCTCCTGGGCTGCGGCGAACTGACGTCGAGCGGGCTGGAGTTCACCGAGGAGCTGGTGCGGACCGTCCGGGAGCTCGGCGAGCCGGGGGAATGAATCCCGGACATCGGACGCTTGGCCGGATGGCGTGCTTGTCGGAGGGTTTCCCCGGGCACTCCCGGGGTGTGCCCAGGTACTGCTTCAGGTGCTGGTCCCGGTACGGGTTCTCTTCCGGATGCGGGCCCGGGCGCTCGTCCGGGTGCTCGTCCCGGCGGTGCGCTTCGGCGTGCGCCAGGGCGAAGTGCGCGACCGCTGAACGGGTGAATTCTGGGGGCTCAGCGCGCTGTCGTACGACGTGGACCGCCTGGGGAGTTCAACGTGAGTCCGCAAGGTGCCGCGCGGAGTCTTCGCTGGCACTACATTGGTCGCAACCGGGTGGGCTTACCCACCCTCGGCAGGTCCTAACCGCGCCTAAGGAAACGAATATGACCCCGGTAACCAGCACCAGGCCGGCCGGCAAGCTCACTGACCCTCAGGAGACGCCGGAACGCCCCTCCCTCGCCGATCTCGCCGCGCTCGGCGCGGAAGAGCTCGCCTCCCGGCTCCAGCGCGCGCTCCCCGGCGCGGAATCCGGCCTCGTGCCGGTCGCTGCCTTCAACTCCTCGATCTGACCCGACCCGGACCTCCGAGCGGAACCCAGACCGAGCAGACCGAACCGAGCCGAACAGTTCCATGACGACGTCGATTCCGCTGCCGTTGACGCAGTTCGTGGTCAAGATGCACAGCAGGTGCGATCTGGCCTGCGACCACTGTTACGTCTACGAGCACGCGGACAGCAGCTGGCGCTCCCGGCCGAAGGTCATCGCGGACGGGATCATGGCCAAGGCCGCCGAGCGCATCGGTGAGCACGCGGCCGCCCACCGGCTGCCCGCCGTCCGGGTCGTCCTGCACGGGGGAGAACCCCTGCTCGCCGGCCCGGACCGCTTGCGCCGCGCCGCCGGGACGCTCCGGGCGGCACTCCCGCCCGGCTGCGTGCTCGACCTGCGCATCCACACCAACGGCGTGCTGTTGAGCCGCGACTTCTGCTCGCTGTTCGCGGAGCAGGACATCAAGGTCGGCATCTCGCTGGACGGCGACCGGGCCGCCAACGACCGCCACCGGCGGTTCGCCGACGGACGCAGCAGCCACCCGCAGGTGCTGCGGGCGGTCGCGCTGCTGAACGAGCCCGAGTACCGGCACCTGTTCGCCGGGCTGCTGTGCACGATGGACGTCGAGAACGACCCGGTGGCCGTGTACCGGGCGCTGGCCGAACTCCGCCCGCCCGCCGTGGACTTCCTGCTTCCGCACGCCACCTGGGACGATCCGCCCGCGCGCCCCGCCGGACCGGCCACCACCCCGTACGCCGACTGGCTGCTGACCGTCCACGGGCTGTGGGAAGCGGACGGACGGCCGTTCGCCGTACGGACCTTCGAGTCCGTGCACCGGACCCTGCGTGGACTCTCCAGCCTCACCGAGTCGCTCGGCCTGGAGCCCTCCGACCTGGCGGTCCTGGAGACGGACGGGACCTTCGAGCAGGCCGACAGCCTGAAGACCGCGTACGACGGCGCGCCCGTCACCGGCATGAACGTTTTCGCGCACAGCCTCGACGACCTGGCCCGCCACCCCGGCATCGCCGCCCGCCAGTCCGGCCTGGCCGGGCTGAGCGAGGCCTGCCGCGCCTGCTCCGTGGTCCGCTCCTGCGGTGGCGGGCTGTACGCCCACCGCTATCGGAGCGACGATGGAGGAGGCAGCTTCGACCATCCCTCCGTCTACTGCGGTGATCTCATGACGTTCATCAACGGCATTGCGGGGAACGGGAGTTCGACTGGTGTTCCGGTGCGGGCGGCCGAGGCCGCCCGGTCCGGCGCCGAGCCGCTGCCGCCCGGCGCCCTCACCCCGTCGCAACTCGACGAGCTGGCGCGCGGATACGGGAGCGCGGAGACCATCGCCGCGCTCGGCCGCTCCCAACTCGCCCTCACCCGGGCGATGCTGGCCGCCGCCTGGGACGCCTCCGGACAGGGGCGCGCCGAGGCGTGGGCCCTGCTGACGGAGCTCGACGCGGCGGCCCCCGCCGCCGTGGACACCGTGCTCGCCCACCCGTACGCCCGCTCCTGGGCGGCCCGCAGACTCGCCGGGGACCTGCCGGTCGGGCTCGGCCCGCTGGCCGCGCTCGCCGCGGCGGCCGCGGTGCGGGCCGGGCGGGGGGACGCGGTGGCGGTGCCCGTCCGCGGCGGGTGGCTGCACCTGCCGACGCTCGGCCGGATCGCCGTACCCGACGGCGAGGCCGTGGTCACCGGGCGGGCCGACGGCTTCGAGGTGCGGGCGTCCGACGGCTCGGTGCGCACCGTGCCGGACGAACCGCTGCGGCGGGTCCGGCTGGCCGGCGGCTGGACGGTCGCCCTGGAGGACACCGACCCGCTGCGCGACAGCCACGACCACCCGGTGGCGGACCGCCTGTCCGAGGGCGAACTGCTCGACTGGACGGGCGCGTTGCGCGAGGCCTGGGAGCTGCTCGGGCGGGACCTGCCCGGGTACGCGGAGGGCATCCGGGCCGGCCTGGCGACGGTCACCCCGTTGCGGCCCGGCCCGACCGGCCGGGACGTCAGCTCGGCGGCCCGACAGGCGTACGGCGCGGTCGGCATCGCCCGGCCCGCCACCGCGCCGACCCTCGCCCTGCTGCTCGCGCACGAGTTCCAGCACGTCAAGCTCGGCGCGGTGCTGGACCTGACGGACCTGTACGACCGCGCCGACACCACGCTGTACCTCGCCCCCTGGCGGCCCGACCCCCGGCCGCTCGAAGGGCTGCTCCAGGGCACGTACGCCCACCTGGCCGTCACCGAGTACTGGGGCACCCGCACCCGCGCGTACGACGGACTGCCGGGACCGGCCGCCGACCGGGCACGGGAGCAGTTCGCGCTCTGGCGGCGGTACACCGCCGAAGCCGTGGAGCGGCTGGCGTCGTCCGGGGCCCTGACCGGGACCGGCTCGCGCTTCGCCGACGGCATGCGTGCCACCGTGGCACCCTGGCTCGCCCTGCCGCTGCCCGCCGCCGCCGAGCAGGCGGCCGACCGGGTACGGCGCGAACGGGCCGGGGTCTGACCTCCCACTCCCGCCGCCCCGGGTCCTCCCTCGCCCGGGGCCATCAACCCCGGGGAAACGCCATCCTCACCGAACCCCGCGGCGGCGTCGCCGTCGCCTCCCCCGTCCATCCCCTCGTCCGCGACCTCGCCGACCTCGGGGTCCGTCCGGGCACGGTGCTGCACGTCCAGGCGTCCCTGCGCGCCCTCGGACCGGTGCCCGGAGGGGCGGCCGGTGTGGTCGAGGCCCTGCTCGAAGTCCTCGGCCCCGACGGCACCCTGGTCGCCTACACCGCCACGCCCGAGAACTCCGCCACCTCCCGCGTCCACCAGCGCGCCACCGCAGGTCTCTCCCCGGCGGCGGTGGCCGACTACCAGGCCCGGATGCCCCGCTTCGATCCGGCCACCACCCCGGCCTCGCCCTCCATGGGGGCGCTGTCGGAGGCGGTCCGCACCCACCCGGGCGCACTGCGCAGCCACCACCCGCAGACCTCCTGGGCGGCCGTGGGCCGGCTCGCCCGGGAGATCACCGGGCGCCACCCGCTGACCTCCCACCTCGGCCCGGAGTCGCCGCTCGGGCGGCTCTACGAACTGGACGCCCGGGTGCTGATGCTCGGCGTGCCGATGGGCCGGTTCACCGCCTTCCACCTGGCCGACCTGCGCATGCCCGACGTCACGGTGCGCGAGTACCGCTGCGTCGGCGCGGACGGCTGGACCACCTTCCGGGCCCCCGACCTCGACGACCTCCACTTCGACCGCCTCGGGGAGGAGGTCCTGCGCACCGCCCGCGGCATCACCACCGCCCGCATCGGCACCGCCGACTGCCGGCTCGTCCCGGTGCGGGAGGCCGTCGACCTCGCCGAGGCCGTCCTGCGCCGCGGCCGCCCCTGAACCCCGCTCCTCGTTCGCACCCCTCAACACCTGATCCCGCCCCTCCTCCTCGCCCCGCCCCTCCTCCTCGCCCCGCCCGTCCCCGTCGCGTGCGCGGGGAGTCGGCCCGGCCGACTTCCCGCGAGACTTCGGTGGTTGGTGTTTCGGCGGAGGGGCCGGCGGGTGCGGGACGTCCGGGCGGTGCGGGGAAAATCCAGCGGGTCGGGCGTCCGTGCGGTGCTACGGTCGGGCGCCATGAGCTGGCTTCCCGATGACTTCGTCCATCCCGTCCAGGTGCCGCTGCCGGGCGGGGCCCATCACCTGCGGCCGGTCCGGGAGGCGGATGCCCCGCTCGACTACCCGGCCGTGATGGGCTCGCGCGAACGGCTGTGGACCCTCTTCGGTCCGGCCTGGGGCTGGCCCGCGGCCACCATGACCTTCGAGGCCAACCAGGCCGACCTGCTGCGGCACGAGAAGGAGATCGCCGCACACCAGTCCTTCAACTACGCGCTGCTCGACGCGGCCGAGACGGCCCTGCTCGGCTGCGTCTACATCGACCCGCCCGCGAAGGCCGGTGCGGACGGCGAGATCGCCTGGTGGGTGGTGGACGAGCTGGTGGGCAGCGAGGTCGAGCGGGCCATGGACGCCCTGGTGCCGCGGTGGATCGCCGCCGACTGGCCGTTCGAGCGGCCCCGCTTCCTCGGCCGTGAGATCTCCTGGTCGGACTGGCTCGCCCTGCCCGCGCACGCCGGCGCGTGAGCCGACCTCGTCCCCCGTGCCCCGGCCCACGCCGGGGCGCGGGGGACGAGCGTCATGGGCCCCTGAGGGCGCGGGCGTACCGGGCACGCCGGCGTGCACCCGGCGGCTACGGCCCGACCGGTTCCAGCCGGAGCCGCCGGGACGGCCAGGGGGCCGGCTCGGCGGGGCCGAACCAGACGCGGACGTCCTCGCCGGTGCGGACGGGCAGTCGGGGGAAGTCGTTCTCGGCGTGCTCGGTGCGGTGCAACGCATGCTCCGGGAGCAAGTGTTCGGTGGCGAAGGAGTCGAAGGCGCCGCCGTGGACGGTCGCCGAGGCGGCCGGGTGGCAGACGGTGGCGAGGACCTCTCGGCCGCCCGCACGCGATGTGAATCCGGGGCCGCGCAGCAGCAGGACGTCGTCGCTGTCGACCATGGTGGCGTTGGCCGCATCGCGGTGCTCCTGCCAGACCGGGCCGCCGTAGAAGGCCTCCAGGGCGCGCCGCCGGTCGGCCATGTCGGGGAAGGCGCGCAGCCAGACGAAGCGGTCCGGATCGTCGAGGTCGCGGAAGCGGCCGCCGACGGTGATGCCGACCGCCTGCTGGCCGGTCACGAACTCGCGCTCGAACAGCTCGATCAGGGTCTCCCGGGCGCCGGGGTGCAGGGTGTACTGGCGGAGTTCGACGATGAGGTTCATGCCGTGGCCGCGCCGGTGCGGGTGAAGTCGTTCATGCGCCGCAGCGTAGGAGTGCTCTCCTGACACCACCTGTCAGTGAATACTGGGCGGCATGCGCGCGAGTCGGCTGGTCGCCCTGCTCCTGCTGCTCCAGAACCGGGGCCGGCTGACCGCCGAGCAGTTGGCGGGGGAGCTGGAGGTCTCCGTCCGTACGGTCTACCGGGACGTCCAGGCGCTCGCCGCCGCCGGAGTCCCGCTGTACGGCGACGCCGGACACGCCGGCGGGTACCGGCTGGTCGACGGCTACCGGACCCGCCTCACCGGGCTGACCGCCGACGAGGCCCAGGCCGCCTTCCTCGCCGCACTCCCGGGCGCCGCCGCCGAGTTGGGCCTCGGCGAGGCGCTCACCGCCGCCCAGCTCAAACTGCGGGCGGCCCTGCCGGCGGAGCTGCGCGAGCACGCCGGGCGGATCCAGGAGCGCTTCCTGCTCGACGCGCCCGGCTGGTACGGCGCGGCGGACGAGACCCCGCACCTGGCCGCCGTCGCCGCCGCGGTGTGGGAGCGGCGGGCGGTGGTGCTGCGGTACCGGCGCTGGCGGGCGCCGGAGGAGATCGAGCGGCGGGTGGAGCCGTACGGGCTGGTGCTCAAGGCCGGGCGCTGGTACCTGGTCGCGGCCGGTCCGGGCGGGATGCGTACGTACCGGGT
The DNA here is from genome assembly GCF_042724755.1 of Kitasatospora sp. NPDC127067. Lineage (NCBI taxonomy): Bacteria > Bacillati > Actinomycetota > Actinomycetes > Kitasatosporales > Streptomycetaceae > Kitasatospora > Kitasatospora sp. NPDC127067. Next base: position 76,371 of record NZ_JBHXEM010000003.1, read on the forward strand.
CGATCAGGTCGTCGGACTGCGCGCGCTGGACGAGGAGTTCGCGGTGCCGGACGGCTTCGGCCTGGGCGCGTACTGGACGGGCTACCTCGCCGACTTCCGGGCCCGGCTGCACACCGGGGAGGCGCTGGTCCGGCTCACTCCGGCGGGCGCCCGGCGCCTCGGGGTCGCCGCCGCGGACGAGGGCTGGACGGAGGCCCGGGTGCCGATCGAGTCGCTGGACCACGCGCACGGGGAGTTCCTGCGGCTGGGTGCCGACGTCGAGGTGCTGGAACCGGCCGAACTCCGTGACCGCATCGCCAGGACGGTACGGGCCCTGGCCGCCCGCTACGGGGGGTGATCCGCGGGCTCGGACAGCCGAGCGCCCGGCCGGCGGGGTGCCGGTCGGGCGGGGTCGGGCGGGTCAGGCGACGAAGTGGTCGAACTCGCCGGCCTTGGCGCCGAGCACCCAGGCGTTGAACTTGATGCGGGTGGTGGTGACGACGAGGGTGGGGTCGTCGGACTGCCGGATGTAGACGTGGTCGCCCTCGGAGGCGATCTCGATCCAGTCATCCTTGTCGCTGCTGGTGCTGGACCTCTGCCAGTCGAGGTGGTCCACGAGTGCCCTCCTGGTGGTGCGTGGCGGCCGTATCGAGGGTACTGGTCCCAGTGCACGGATGGCGGCATCGTTTCGGTCATGTCAATTCGTGCGAGACGTTGTGCTATTCCATTGGGGTGTCAGTCGTTCCTACACTGAAGCCCCGCCGCACGGGGGCTGCGGGAGGCAGGTTTGCCGACGGGCCCGGGGGAGGCGCGTGTGACTGACCGGGGCTGGGACGAGGACGACGCCCGGCCGTACTTCTTCCTCTCCTACGCGCACACCCCCAAGGCCGGTGCGCGGGGCGCGAGCGACCCGAACCACTGGGTCAGGCAGTTGTACCGGGACCTCTGCGAGGCGGTGCTCCAGCTCACCACCGTCCCGGACGGGGCCGCGGTCGGCTTCATGGACGAGTCCATGCACCAGGGCGAGCTGTGGGCCGAACGGTTGTCCGACGAGCTGGCGACCTGTCGGGTGTTCGTGCCCCTGTACTCCCCGAGGTACTTCAACAGCGTTCCGTGCGGCCAGGAATGGCACGCCTTCACCCGCCGGCCGGTCTACCCGGCGAACCTCGACTCCGAGCGCACCAGCGGCATCGTCCCGGTGCTGTGGGCGCCGATGAGCCGCTACCGGCTGCCGAACGTGGCCAGTGAACTCCAGTTCAACCACGCGAGTTTCGGGCCCGAGTACGCCACCGAGGGCCTGTACGCCCTGATGAAGCTCAGCTACTTCCGCTCCTCCTACGAGCTGGCGGTGCACCGGCTGGCGGCCCGGATCGTGCAGGTCGCGGAGGAGACGGTGATCCCGGTCGGGCGGCGGCTGGGATTCAACGGCCTGCCGAGCGCGTTCAACGTCACCGCCCCGACCAAGCAGCTGCGGATCTCCGTACTCGCCTACCACCAGAACGAGTTGCCCGCCGACCGCAGCCCCGACTACTACGGCGAGCGGCGCACCGACTGGCACCCGTACCGGCCGGTCGGCTCGCCGATCGCCCAGCACGCGGCGCGCCTCGCCCGGCAGTTGGGGTTCCAGCCGACCGTGCACGAGTTCGACGAGGAGGTCGAGTCGATCATCGGGGGCAACGCCGAGGCGCCCGGCCTGCTGCTGCTCGACCGCTGGGCGCTGCGCGACCCGCGCCGGCGCGAGCTGGTCCGCCGCTTCGACCGCTCGGACGCCACCTGGGTGAGCATCCTGGAGCCGTTCAACGGCGACGACCCGGAGTGCGCCGACCGCGCCGACGAGCTGGGCGACCTGACCGACGAGACGCTGCGCATCACCCGGCGGGCGAGCCGGCCGAGCTTCCTCGGCGCGACCGGACCGACCGGGCTGCACTCCCTGGAGGACTTCGACGACGCGCTGCCCCGGGCGGCGATGAAGGCCAAGTACGCGTTCGAGGGCCGCACCCGGGCCGAGCCGGAGGAACCGCCGCCGCCCCGGCCGAGCCTGCGGGACGCGTTCCGGCGCGGCGCGGGCGGGTACGGACCGGACGGATCCCCGTCGGACCCCTTCGAGGACGACCGGGGCGACGACCGCGCCGACGGAGACGGCACCGGCCGCACCACCAGCACCACCCACCGACGTCGGGACAACGGCGACGACCCGCACCGTGAGCGCGACCCGCACCGTGAGCGCGACCCGCACCGCGAGCACGACCCGTACCGCGACGACGGCGATGAACCCGATGACGGGATGGCGCCCTTGGGAGGACGAGGACCGCGATGACTGACAACCGCACCAGGAACCTCCGTCTCGGCGGGCTCACCTCCGCCGACCTGGCCGCCCAGCGGGAGGCCGAGCGGCAGGCGGCGGAACAGGACCGCAACGGCCGGATCATCACCTTCTACTCGTACAAGGGCGGCACCGGCCGCACCATGGCGCTCGCCAACACCGCCTGGATCCTGGCCGCCAACGGCTTCCGCGTGCTCACCGTGGACTGGGACCTGGAGGCGCCCGGCCTCGCCAAGTTCTTCCACCCGTTCCTCGACCCGGCCTCGCTGGCCGGGACCACCGGGATGATGGACCTGATCGCCGAGTACCGCGAGGAGGCGCTGCGCCCGGTCGAGCACGCCGAGGGCTGGCACCTGGACTTCGCCCGGGTGCACCCGCACGCGCTCTCGCTCACCTGGCCGCACTTCCCGGCAGGCGGCAGCCTGGACTTCCTCTCCGCGGGCCAGTTCAACCGCGACTACTCCGAGGCCGTCACCCACCTCGACTGGGACATCTTCTACGACCGCTTCGACGGCGGGCAGTTCTTCGACGCCCTCAAGGCCGACATGGCCAAGCGCTACGACTACGTGCTGATCGACTCCCGCACCGGCCTCTCCGACATCGCCGAGATCTGCACCGTCCAGATGCCCGACGACCTGGTGGTCTGCTTCACCCTCAGCGACCAGTCCATCGACGGTGCCTCCCGGATCGCCCAGCACATCCACGACCGCTACCGCGAGCGCGGGATCCGGATCCTGCCCGTCCCGATGCGCATCGACGAGGGCGAGAAGGAGAAGGCCGACGCCGGCCGCGCCCTCGCCCGGGTCCGCTTCGACGGGCTGCCGGCCGGCTTCGACGGCGAGGAACTCGCCCAGTACTGGGGCTCGGTGGAGATCCCGTACCGGCCGTTCTACGCCTACGAGGAGATCCTCGCCACCTTCGGCGACCAGACCGGCACGCCCACCTCGATGCTGGCCGCCTGCGAGCGGCTCACCTCCATGATCACCGAGGGCCGGGCGGCCGGCCTGCCACCGGTGGACGAGGAGGTGCGGCTGCGCTTCGTGGACGCGTTCACCCGCCGCCGCCCGTCCGTGCCCGCCGACCTCTACCTCTCCTACGTCCCCGAGGACCGGATGTGGGCGGACTGGATCGAGTCCGTCCTGACCAGGGCCGGCTTCCGGGTGCTGCCGCGCGACCTCAGCGCCGGCACCGACCCGCGCGAGGAGACCGAGCGCGGCATCGACTCCGCGTACCGGACGGTCGCCGTGCTCTCGCCCGCCTACCAGCGCTCCCCGCAGGCGCGGGCGCTGTGGGAGTCGGTGGTCAGCTCCGACCCCTCCGGCACCCGGCGCCAGCTGCTGCCCGTCCGGGTCGGCGACGTGCGGCTCACCGCGCCGTTCAGCAACCGCAACCCGGTCGACCTGGTCGGCCGCGACGAGACGCAGTCGATCCAGAGCCTGCTGCGCGCGCTCGGCCGCGGCGACACCCCGCTCGACGACGCGCCCAGCGGCGGCCCGCGCTTCCCCGGCAGCAAGCCCTCGGTGTGGGACGTCCCGCCGCGCAACCCCTCCTTCACCGGCCGCTCCGCCGTCCTGGAGCAGCTGCGCAACCAGCTGCGCGGCGGCATGGCGGCCGTGCTGCCCACCCCGCAGACCCTGTACGGGCTCGGCGGCGTCGGCAAGACCCAGGTGGCGCTGGAGTACGCCCATCGCTTCATGTCCGACTACGACCTGGTCTGGTGGATCGACGCCGAGCAGACCGAGCTGGTCGCGCCGGCGCTGGCCGAACTCGCCCGCCGGCTGGGCCTGCGGGTCGGCGACTCGGTGACCGAGGCCGCCGAGGCGGCCAGGGAGGCGCTGCGGCGCGGCGTGCCCACCTCGCGCTGGCTGCTGATCTTCGACAACGCCGACGAGCCCGCCGAGATCCGCCGGTTCTTCCCCGGCGGCTCCGGCCACATCCTGGTCACCTCCCGCAACCAGGCCTGGACCGGGCACGCCGAGGCGCTGGAGGTCGACGTCTTCACCCGCGGCGAGAGCGTCGAGCACCTGTGCCGGCGCGCCCGCAGCCTCTCCCGCCCGGACGCCGACCGGGTCGCCGAGGCGGTCGGGGACCTGCCGCTGGCCGTCGAGGTGGCCGCCGCCTGGCTGGACACCACCGGCACCCCGGTGGAGACCTACGTCTCCCAACTGCACGCCGAGGCCGCCCGCGCGCTGGCCGTCGGCCGCCCGGCCGACTACCCGACGCCGGTCGCCGCGACCTGGAACGTGTCGATCGGACGGCTGCGCCAGCAGTCCCCGGCAGCCGTCCGGCTGCTCCAGCTGTGCGCGTTCTTCGCGCCCGAGCCGATCTCGATGAACCTCTTCTACAGCGACCAGATGATCCGGGCGCTGGTGAAGTTCGACGCCGACCTCAGCGACAAGTTCATGCTGGGCAAGGTGATCCAGGCGATCGGCCGGTACGCGCTGGCCAAGGTCGACGCCGGCAGCAACAGCTTCCAGGTGCACCGGCTCGTCCAGGCGGTGATCCGGGCCGGGATGACCGCCGACGAGCAGGAGATCGCCGTCCACGAGGTGCACCGCATCCTCACCGGCGCCCGGCCCGTCCTCGGCGACACCGACGACCCGGCCAACTGGCCCGCCTTCGACGAGATCTGGCCGCACCTGTCGCCGTCCAAGGCGCACAACTGCGACGAGGCGGACACCCGCCAGCTGCTCATCGACCGGGTCCGCTACCTGTGGAAGCGCGGCGAGCTCGACCGCGCCCGCGACCTCGGCCACGCCCTGGACGTGGAGTGGACCGGCAAGCTCGGCGAGAACGACCGGCAGACCCTGCTGCTGCGCTTCCAACTCGCCAACGTGCTGCGCTCCCAGGGCAACTACGGCGAGGCGCTGGCCCTGGACGAGGACACCCTGGAGCGCCAGCGGGGCCTGCTCGGCGAGCACCACCCGTACACCCTGATGACGGCCGGCTCACTCGGCGCCGACCGCCGGGCGCTCGGCCGGTTCCAGGCCGCGCTCGACCTCGACCGCGAAATCCTCGACCAGTTCCGCGAGTTGTTCGGCGACGACAACCCGCGCACGCTCTCCATGGCGAACAACCTGGCGATCGACTACCGGCTGGTCGGCGACAGCGAGGCGGCCCGCGAACTCGACCAGGAGACCCTCGACCGGCGCACCGCCGTCCTCGGCCCCAAGCACCCCTACACCCTGTCCACCAAGTCCAACCTGGCCCGCGACCTGCGCGAACTCGGCGACTACCGCGGCTCGGTGGACCTGCTCCAGGAGGTCACCTCCGACCTCGGCGACGTGCTCGACCCGGACCTGCCGGAGAACCTGCGCAACGCCAAGTCGCTGGCCGTCTCGCTGCGCCGGATCGGCCAGCTCGCCGAGGCCCGCCGGATCACCAAGGAGACCTACGAGCGCTACCTGGAGCGCTACGGCGCCGACGCCCCCGACGCGCTCGCCTGCGCGCTCAACCTGGCCGCCGACCACAGCGCCTCCGGCGACAAGGAGGCCGCCCGCGACCTCTGCTCCACCGTCTTCGAGGGCCACCGGCGGCTGTTCGGCGACGAGCACCCGTTCACCCTGGCCTGCGCCAACAACCTCGGCATCTACCTGCGGGGCAGCGGCGACGTCCCGGGCGCCATCGAGCGCGGCCGGCTCACCGTCGAGGGGCTGACCCGCTCGGTCGGGCCGGAGCACCCGTACACCCTCAACGCGATGATCAACCTGGCCAACGCCTACGGCGACGACGGGCAGCTGGACCGCGCCGAGCGGCTCGGCCGGGCCGCGTACCAGGGGCTGTGCGACCGCTACAGCGCCCAGCACCCGGACGCGGTGGCCTGCGAGGCCAACCTGGCGATCACCCTGCGGTCCGGCGGGCGGCACACCCAGGCGGCCGAGCTGAGGGCGCGGGCTATCTCCGAGCTGATCCGGCAGGTCGGCGAGGAGCACCCCAACACGGTCTCCGCGCGGGGCTGGAAGCGGATCAACCGCGACCTGGAGCCGCAGCCGGTCTGACCGGGAAGGGGGCGGGGTGCGCACCCGAACCAGGGGTGCGCACCCGGCGAGGGATGCGCCGCCGGACGAGGGTGCGCAGCCGGACCGGGGGTACGCTCCCTGACCATGAGCACCCCGCCCCCGGTCCTGGTCACCCGGCGCCTCGCCCCCGGCGTCGTCGAACGGCTCACCGCGCACCACGCCGCCACCTGTCACGACTCCGACCTGGCGATGGACCGGGCCGCGCTGCTGGACGCCGTCCGCGGCCGGCGGGCCGTGATCACCACCCTGGACGACCGGGTGGACGCCGGGTTCCTCGACGCGGCCGGCCCGCAGCTGGCCGTCGTCGCCAACCACGCCGTCGGCTACCACAACGTGGACGTGGCCGCCTGCGCCGAACGCGGCGTCCTGGTCACCAACACCCCGGGCGTGCTCACCACCGCCACCGCCGACATGGCCTGGGCGCTGCTGCTGGCCGCCACCCGCCGGCTCGGCGAGGGCGAACGGCTGCTGCGCTCCGGCGCGTCCTGGGCCTGGGCGCCGAACTTCCTGCTCGGCCTGGAGCTGGCCGGCACCCCGCTGGGCGTGCTCGGCATGGGCCGGATCGGCCGGGCGGTGGCCCGCCGGGCCCGCGCCTTCGACATGCCGGTCAGCTACCACAACCGCCGCGAACTGCCGATCGGTCAGGCCGAGGGCGCCGACTGGAAGCCGCTGGAGGAACTGCTCGCCACCTCCACCGTGCTGGTCGTCACCTGCCCGTTCACCGAGGGGACCCGGCACCTGCTGGACGCCCGCCGCCTCGCCCTGCTGCCGCGCGGCGCGGTGGTGGTCAGCATGACCGCGGGCGTGGTGGACGAGGAGGCGCTGGCCGCCGCGCTGGAGTCCGGCGCGCTGTTCGCCGCCGCCGTGGACAACTTCGAGCACGAGCCGGCCGTCCCGTCCGCGCTGCTCGCCCAGGAGCGCGCGGTGCTCGCCCCGCACCTGGGCAGCGCCACCGTCCGCACCCGGCAGGCGATGGGCGGCCTGGCGGTGGACAACGTGCTGGCGGTGCTCGGCGGCTCAGCGCCCCTGACGCCGGTGGAGGTCTGAGCCCGGGCCGCCCCAGCCCGCGGCCCAGGCCAGCGCGGTGGTCATCACCCGGAACGCCCCGAAGTGCGCGGCGCCGGGCTCCAGGAACAGTTCGGCGTCCGGGATGTGGTCGGCCAGCCAGCGGGAGTGGTCGACCGGCGAGAACTGGTCGTCCGCGCCGTGCCAGAGCCAGGTCGGCACCCGGACCGACCCGACCTCGAACCCCCAGTCGGCGGTGAAGGCCAGCACGTCGTCGATCCAGCCGTCGGCGCCGTGCCGGAACGCCTCCCGGTAGTTGCTCTGGAGCATCCGCCGCAGTCCGCTGTCGGCCACCACCTCCCGGTCGGCGGCGGAGAGTTCGGTGCGCAGCCCGTTCAGCAGCCGGACCGGGTCGTCCTTGATCTGCCGGGAGCGGAACTCCATCGCGTCGGCGATCCGGCCGTGCCCGCGCTCGGCCTCCTGGTAGGCGCGGACGTTGGACGGCGTCATCCCCGCGTACCAGTCCAGGCCGGCCGCGTTGCGCGGCGCGAGGCCGACCAGCACCGCCGCCCGGCTGACCCGCCCCGGCAGCAGCGCCGCGCAGGCCAGCGCGTGCGGGCCGCCGCCGGAGCGGCCGAGCACCGCGAAGCTGTCCAGCCCGAACTCGTCCGCGATGGTCCGCACGTCCGCGGCCGCCGCGCTCACCCGGCGGCCGAACAGTCGGGTCGAGTCGCCGTAGCCCGGCCGGTCGTACGAGATCAGCCGCACGCCCAGCCGGTACAGCACGGTGCTGCGCGGGTGCGGGCCGACCCGGCTGCCGGGCATGCCGTGCAGCAGGAACACCGGACGGCCGCGCGGGTCGCCGAGGGACTCGACGGCGAGCGCGCGGTCGTCCGCCGTTTTGATCATCCGTAACGACACCTGCGGCCTCCTCAGTGCTCCGGGTCGGTTGCGTGCTCCCGGTCGGTGGTGGTGCGTACCTCCCGGCGGGCCTGCCAGGTGGTGTGCTCGCGGGAGATCGCGTCCTCGGCGTCCCGGGCCAGGCGGGCCCAGATCTCCTCGGCCTCCATCGACTCCAGGTCCAGCTGGGCGAGTTGGCGCTGGATCTGTGCCAGCTCCTCGGCGGCCAGGGCGTACGCGGCGGCCAGCGGCCGGTACTGGCGCAGCTGCGCCCAGGCGGTGACCGAGGCGGCCACCGCCGAGACCGTGCCCAGCGCGTCGTAGCTGAACGCGCCGAGCGCCCGCAGCAGGGCGAGCACCAGGCCGAGCGCGGGCAGCAGCACGCCCAGCACCCCGGCCCAGTGCCCGGCGCGGGCGCAGTAGCGGGCCTTGGCGCGGTACCAGTCGTGCTGCAGCTGGATCCGCTCGGCCAGGTACACCTCGCGGCGCACCGCCAGCGGCTGGCCGCGCAGGTCGTGCATGGCCGGGGTGATCTCCACCCCGGCGTCCGGGACGGCCACCGGGCTGTCCCGGAACGCGCCGAGCACCCCGGAGAGCTGGAAGCGGTACAGGCCCTCGGCGTCCGGCAGGGCGCGCGGCGGGGGCTGGTAGGCGTCGGCCCGGACGGCGTACTTCCAGGCCAGCGTCTTCACCGACTCGGCGGCGGCCCGCCCCTCGTACCAGAGGCCCTGCGGGTTCTGCTGGCTGATCACCACCGCCAGCACGATCGCGCCGAGGTAGGCGGCCGCCGCCGGCCAGGCCCAGGGCTCGCCGTCGGCCGAGCCGGTCGCCGCGGCGGCCACCAGCAGGACCAGTTCCCAGGCGGAGAGCAGCACCGAGCGCCGCTGCCCGCGCAGCGACGCCGAGTCGGCGGCCCAGAAGAACTCGGGCAGCAGGTCCCGCTCACGCACCCACCCGGTCCGTCCCGCAACAGACGCCATGTTCGGCCCCCACCAGTCGCTCCGGTCGCACCGCTCTCCTGCCCCGGGGGACTCGCCGGTACGCCTGGTGACGGCCGGGGCGGCCGGATGTGGCCGGGAAGCCCCGGTGGTTGTCCGGTACTCCCCGTGTTCGGGTCGGCACCCAGCGTGCGGGAGGTGGTGGGGGCGCGCACCGGCCGGCGGATGTGCGCGGGCGACCTGCCGGTGCGGCCCGGCGGAGTGCGGGCCGGTGCGTGCGGTCGGCGGGTGCGGCCCGGCGGGTGCCGCTCAGTAGGTGTAGAAGACCCGCTCGGTGTTCTCGGCCATCTGCTCGGCGTTCCACTCGGTGCCGCCCGGGACGTTGCCGGAGCGGAACAGCGGCGGCGCGGGGCACTCCCCGGCGGCCGCCCGGTCGGCCAGCCGGCCGACCGCCGAGGCGACCACGGCCTGCATCAGCGCGCTGGTCACGATGGTGGAGACCGGGCCGAAGGTGGTCTCGGCGCCCGGGTGGGTCAGCTCGCCGTCGCCGACCGCGATCTTGCTGTCCAGCACCACGTCGCAGTGGTCCTTCAGGTAGGTGCCGCTCGGGTGCGCCGAGGGCACCTCCCGCGGGTACGCCAGCGAGGTCACACCGACCACCTTGAGGCCGCGGTCCCGGGCGTAGCGGGCCAGCTCGACCGGCATCACCTGGCGGCCGGAGAGCGAGATCACGAACAGCAGGTCCCCGGCGGTCGCCGGGGTCAGGTCCAGGGTGGCGGTGGCCAGTCCGGAGACCCGCTCCAGCGCGCTGGACAGCGGCGCGGGCATCACCGTCACCCCGGCCGTCCCGGGCACGTTCAGCAGGTTCACCGGGACCAGTCCGCCGGCCCGGTAGACCACGTCCTGGGCCGGCAGCGCGGAGTGCCCGGCACCGAAGGTGAAGACCCGGCGACCCTCGGTCATCGCCTCCGCCAGCAGCGCGGCGGCGGCCTCGATGGTGTCGGCCTCCTCCTCGCGGACCCGCTGGAGGTGGGAGATCGCGGCGTCGAAGTACCGGCCGACCAGGTCGTTCATCTGCTGCCTTCGCTCTCTGCCGGTGGGGGATTCCGGCCGGGTGGGGTGGTCCGGGTGGTCCAGACCGCCGGTGGAGAAAGCTTCGGCGAGCACGGTCGCGCCCCGGTGGCATCGTTGTCAACAGGAACAAAACGGGCCTCCGGAGCCCCGGGGCGGGCCCGGTTGTCGGTCCGGTACGTCAGAATTGGCGGTGAGGACACCGAAGAACGGAGCCAGCGGCGATGTCTGGGCTGATCGACACCACTGAGATGTACCTTCGCACCATCCTGGAGCTGGAGGAGGAGGGCATCGTCCCGATGCGTGCCCGGATCGCGGAGCGCTTGGAACAGAGCGGCCCCACCGTCAGCCAGACGGTCGGCCGGATGGAGCGTGACGGGCTGCTCCAGGTCGCCGGGGACCGCCACCTCGAACTGACCGAGGAGGGCCGCCGGCTCGCGGTGCGCGTCATGCGCAAGCACCGCATCGCCGAGTGCCTGCTCGTCGACGTGATCGGCCTGGAGTGGGAGCAGGTGCACGAGGAGGCCTGCCGCTGGGAGCACGTGATGAGCGAGACGGTCGAGCGCAAGGTGCTCGCCATGCTCGGCCACCCCACCCAGTCGCCGTACGGGAACCCGATCCCGGGCCTGGACGAGCTGGGCGACACCAAGGCGGAGGGTGAGGGCTTCGACGCCGGACTCGTCCCGCTGGACACCGTCAAGCCGGGCGAGGCCGGGGCCGACGTGGTGGTCCGCCGGATCGGCGAGCCGATCCAGACGGACAGCGCGCTGATGAGCACCCTGCGCCGGGCCGGTGTCCGGCCGGGCTCCACGGTCAAGGTGAGCGCCGGCGTCGGCGGCGTGCTGGTCGGCACCGGGGACAACGCGGCGGAGCTGGGCAAGGACATCGCCCAGCACGTCTTCGTCGCCCAGGCCTGAGGCACCGGACGCGAACAGCCGAGCGGGCCCGCTGCTCCACGTGCAGCGGGCCCGCTCGCCTCCCCGTTCCCTCCCGTTCCCTCCCGTCCCCTCCTGTTCCCCTCCGTCGCCGCCGCCCGGCTTCCCCGTCCGAGCGCCCCTGCCGGCGTCCCCACACACCGCAATTCCTCCCCTCGGCCGATCATGGCAATCCTTGAGTGCCGTCACTCGTACGAGGGGCTTCTCCCGTTGACCAGCGGGTACACGGAAGCCTTATCCGGACATGCGTATGACGGGCCCCGTCCCCGGTGGGAGACAAGGCCCGTCACTCGCGCGCGTTGTGTCGCGCGGTGCGCACCCTCACCCGATCGGCGGAGGGCGGCCGTTGAAGGGGCCGGGCGGAACGGCGGAACTCAGCCCACCGGCGCCGGCCGGGCGGCCCGGCCGGCGCGGACCGAGGGCGTCTCTCGGGCGCAGGCGTACGCGAGCGGGCCGATCACTTCTGCGGCGTCCGGCAGCCAGCGGTTGAGCGCGGAGGGGGAGCGGGCCCACTGGGCGTACCCGAGGGAGCCGATCCGGGACGGCGGGGCGACCGTCCAGTCCCCCTCGCCCCGGGCGACCAGGTCCAGCCGGCCCGGCGGCCGGCCGAGCCGGCGGAGCATCTCCGGGAGCCTGGCCGCGGCCCCGGGCAGTACCAGGAAGTGCAGCCGCCGCCCGATCCGCCCGGACGCGGCGGGCTGGACCACCACCGGGCCGAGCTGGAGGTCCATCCGCTCCATCCGGGCGAGCGCCAGGCAGCCGGCCGTCTCCGGGACGTCCAGCACGTCGAACGAGCGCCCGGTGGGCAGCAGGATCGACGCCCGGGGCCGGTCGGTCCACCAGCTCCGCACCGCGCCGGGGCCGGCGCTCGCCGTCCGCGCCCAGTCCGCGTCCAGCGGGTGGGCGCCCGGCAGCGTGCAGCGGCGGTCCCCGCAGGAGCAGCGGACACCGCCGCCGCCGTCGTCGATCAGCCAGGCGCCCGGGGCCACCTCCCAGTGGCGGTTCTCGGCGTAGCCGACGGCTTCGACGAGCAAGGGGGGTGGAGCGGCCTTCTCGTTCCGGTCCGAGGCGTCGGGGATGTCTTCCACGGGGTACTCAACTACCGTGTGTGAGGCTGGTTACGGCCCGATGGCGCCCGGTTGGGTGCATCCCGGCAATGTCACCCGTTCCGGTTAGTCGACCGAGTTGGTGGGGCCGAGGGCAGGCGCAGTGGGGGCGCACAGGAGCATTTCCCAGGGCGCAAGGGGGGTGCGGTTCGTCACCGTGGGTATCCCGCTGGCGTTGCTGATCGCTAACCTGGTGTCAGATTCCTTGGACGGTCGGACAGTCGGCAACAGATCAGCAGAATCGTCGCCCGCCGGCCGGGACCGGAGGGTGTGGGGAGGCGAAGCCCAATGGCCGCGAGACCACTCGTCGCACGACAGCCCAACGAGCGTCTGCAGCAACTGATCCAGGAGGCCAGCTGCTCCAACGCCGGCCTGGCCCGGAGGGTCAACCTCTGCGGCGCCGAGCACGGGCTGGACCTTCGGTACGACAAGACCTCCGTGGCCCGCTGGCTGCGCGGGCAGCAGCCGCGCGGGCAGGCGCCGGCCGTGATCGCCGAGGCCCTGGGCCGCAAGCTCGGCCGCAGCGTGTCGGTCGAGGAGATCGGCATGGCGGACGGCAAGAACCTGAGCTCCGGCATCGGGCTCCAGTTCGCGCCGACCATCGGTGCCGCCCTGGAGCAGGTCTGCGAACTCTGGCGCAGCGACGTCGGCCGGCGGGACTTCCTGACCGGCGCGACGGTCGCCGCCTCCGCGCTGGTGGAACCCAGCCGGGACTGGCTGATCACCCCGCCGGACCCGGTGGTGGCGCGGGCCGGCGGCCCCCGGGTCGGCCCGACCGACGTGGCCGCGATCAGGGCGACCACCACGATGCTGGTCGACCTGGACCACCGCTTCGGCAGCGGCCATGTGCGCCCGGTGGTGGTGCACTACCTCAACTCGGTGGTCTCCGGCCTGCTCGGCGGCGCCTACCGGGAGGAGACCGGTCGCCAACTCTTCGCCGCCGTGGCCCGGTTGACCGAACTGGCCGGCTACATGGCGGTGGACACCGGGCAGCCCGGCCTCGCCCAGCGCTACTACATCCAGGCGCTGCGGCTGGCCCAGGCGGCCGACGACCGCGGCTACGGCGGCTACGTGCTGGCCGCCTCGATGAGCCACCTGGCGGCGACCCTCGGCAACCCGCGGGAGATCGCCCAACTCGCCCGCGCCGCCCAGGAGGGCGCCCGCTCGGTGGCCACCCCGACGGCGATGGCGATGTTCTACGCCGCCGAGGCCCGCGGCCACGCCCTGCTCGGCGACGCCCGCTCCTGCGAGACGGTGTCGGCCAGGGCCCTGGAGATGATGGAGCGGCGCCGCCCGGAGGACGACCCGGACTGGATCGCCCACTTCGACGACGCCTACCTCGCCGACGAGTTGGCCCACTGCCACCGGGACCTGGAGCAGGCCGGCCAGGCCGAGCACTACGCCCGCCGGGCGCTCGACCTGCACCCGCCGACCCGGGTCCGGCGCCGTGCGGTGGACCTCGTCCTGCTGGCCACCGCCCAGCTCCAGCAGCGGGACCTGGAACGCGCCTGCGAGACGGGCGCCCAGGCGGTCCGGCTGCTGAGCGGGCTGCGGTCCAACCGGGGCGTGGAGTACCTGGACGAGTTCCGGCGCAGGCTGGAGCCGTACCGGGAGCAGCGGGTGGTCCGGGAGTTCCACGCCCGCGCGGACGCCGAGGCGGCCTAGCGGGTGCCGGGCCGGTCTCCGTGCCCCGGGCGCGGGCCCGCCTCCGCGCCTCGGGCCCGGGGGCGGCCCGGGCCCTGGGCGGTCGCGGATCGTCTGTGCAGGGAGCGTGATGGATGTCCCGCCCACGTGGTCACCCGGTGAGGCGAACCGGTAGCGTGGGCGCGACGTCCAAGGAACTGTGATGCTCCCAAGAACCGACGAGATGTGGTCCGCCGTCAGTGCGCGGTCCTGCACAGGTGAGGAATCGCGTTGAGTCAGCGCCGCTCGTACCCGAACTCCGGTGACTTCAACCTGGACGACCTGTTCCGCCCCGAGCCCGGCCAGCCGCAGGGGCAGCCGGGCCAGCCGCAGGCCCACTCGGCCGTGCCGCCGGTGGGACAGCCGTCCGGGCAGCCGGAGTACCTCGGCGAGGGCGCGCACGCGCTGCCGACCCAGGCGATGCCCGCGCAGCCGGTGCCGGGCCAGTCGATGCCCGGGCACTCGCTGCCGGGCCGGCCGATGCCGGGGCAGGGGGCCCCGTGGGGCGCGCCGCAGCCCGGGTACGGTGCCCCGCAGCCCGATCCGGCTCCGGAGACCCAGTACCTGCCGCCGTACCCCGCCGGCGACCCGCAGGCGGCCGGCTACCCGGCGGCGCAGGCCCAGCCCGGTTACCCGCAGCCGCAGCCCGCGCCGGGGTACCAGGCCTATCCGCCGGCCGCCCAGCCGCAGCCGGCCTACCCGGCCCAGGACCACCACCAGGGCTACGCCCCGGAGCAGGGGCAGGACTACGGCCAGGGGTACGACCAGGGGCACGACGCGACCCGGGCGGGCGGCTCGGGACGCGGCGGACGTTCGTCCAACAAGCTGATCATCGGCGGCGTGGTGGCGGGCTGCGCGGCGGCCGGCATCCTGGTCGCCGTCCTGATGAGCGGCGGCGACGAGCCCAAGGACGACAAGAAGACCACCCCGGCGGCCGCCACCGCCGGCGCCACCACCACCCCCGGGGCGCCGAGTGCGAGCGGCTCCGGCGCGGCCGTCGACCCGGAGGTCAAGGCCCAGGCGCAGCCGCTGTCGGACCTGCTGGGCACCGCGAGCGACAGCCGCAGCTCGGTGGTCTCCGCGGTCGCCTCGGTGCAGAAGTGCGACAAGCTGCCCGAGTCCCAGCAGGCGCTGACGGCCGCGGCCGGCAAGCGGCGCGAGCTCCAGAGCAAGCTCGGCCAGCTGAAGGCCGACAAGCTGCCCGGCGGTCAGCAGCTGGTCGACCAGCTCAACGCGGCCTGGACGGCCTCGGCCCAGGCCGACGACGAGTACGCGCTCTGGGCGCAGGACGCGCAGGGCTCCTGCGACGCGAAGAAGCAGGACAACCAGCACTACAAGAACGCCGTCCAGGCGAGCGGCACCGCGACCACCGCGAAGAAGCAGGCCGCCACGCTCTGGAACGCGATCGCCGCCCAGACCGGACTGCCCAACCGGAGCGACGGCGACCTCTGAGCGACGGCGGTCGACGAGGGACGGCGGCCCGTGAACGACGGCGGCTCCTGAACGACGGCGGCCCGTGAACGACGGCGGGTGAACGACGAGGGGGGACGGGCCGCAAAGGCCCGTCCCCCTCTCTCTCGCCCCGGGCGGTCCGCGTCAGGCCGGCGGACGGCCCCCGGTGAGCGCCCAGCGGATGTCCACGAAGCCCGGCTGCTGCAGGGTCATCCGGCCGTTCTTGACCACCTGGTAGGTGACCCAGGTGTTCACCAGCCGCGGCGACCCGCCGCTGGGCAGCATGTTGGTGGTGCCCCAGTTGAGCGGCGGGGTGATCCCGACGTCGATGCCCTCCCCGCTGTCCAGCAGCGAGGAGACCGTCTTCGGGGTGACCGTCCGGCCGCCCTCCGCCAGCTTCTGCACCGCCGTCCGGAACACCTCGTACGCGACCCAGGTGGTCTGCACGCCCGGGTCGGAGACGTCGATGGGGTGCCCGCCGGTGGTGTCGGTGCGCACCACCGCGCGCAGCCCGTCCCAGATCTTCGCCGACTCCGGCGGGTACCAGCTGGTGACGTAGGCGCCGCCGAGCGGGCCGGAGTCGCCGCCGGTGGAGTCCACCACCGACTGCTGGACGCTGCCGATCACCGAGGCGATCCGGGTGTTCTTCGCGTTCAGCCGCCGGTAGGAGTCCAGCAGGTTGCCGGTCGGCTCGGCGGCCAGGGCACTGGTGATGCAGTTGCCCGGCTCGTCCTTGCCGATCGCCTTGCGGATCACCGGGGTGTAGTCGGAGGACTGCTCGGGCGCCTTGACGTCCGTCAGCCTGATCCCGGCCGGCCGCAGGGCGGTGCCCAGGTAGCCGAGCAGGTTGTCGCCGGCCGGGGTGTCCGGGCGGACCAGGGAGACGGTCCGGCAGCCGGCGTCCACCAGCTGGCGGCCGTTGCCCGCGATCAGCGCCGGCATGCCGCCGTCCACCGGGTAGGACAGCGGGCTGGAGAACTCCGGCTGGGAGAGCCCGTAGCCGCCGATCAGCGGGATGCCGGCGCGCTCCAGCACCGGCATGAACGCCTCGCCCCACTGGCTGTAGGAGCCGATCACGGCGACCACCTTGGCGTCCACCGCCTGCTGGGCACAGGCGCGGGCACCGTCCGCGGTGTTGTGCTCGTTGCAGGTGATCACGCGCAGCCGGTGGCCGTTCACGCCGCCCTTGGCGTTGACGTCCTGGCCGATGGCGGAGGCGAGCGCCGTCATGCCCGGGCGGTCGGCGGAGCCCGTGCCGGCCGGGGCCCAGGTCATCACGGTCAGGTCGTCGCCGGTGGTCGAGGCATCGGCCGGTCCGCCGCACGCGGAGGCCGAGAAGAGGGTGGGGAGCAGGGCCGCGGCGGTGGCGGCGGCTGCGATCGGGCGTCGGCGTCGGCGCCGCACGATCGGGGGACGGGCCTGGAAGGAGTCCCTTCGGCTGGTCATCGCTTTTCCCTCTCTGGGGCGCACTCCGGCGCACCGGAGCAAGCCAAGCCCCGGCGTCACAAGCCGAGAGGGCAGAAATGCGAACGGATGGCGAACGGCCGCCGAAATCCGGAGTGGTACGCGTGTAGATCGCGAGTGGAGCACGAACAGAGGGGGAACGTACGATCGTTCACCATGTCCGCCAGCACAGATTCTTCGTATCGGTCCGCCCGAAACCCTTCTCGTCCGGGCCACCGCTCCAGCACGATGGGCGGCATGCCGCTCAACGACCTGCCCTGGTGGCGCTGGCGAGCCCGACTGCGCTCGGCGCTGCACATGCTGTCCGACCCCGGGTTCCAGCAGGAGACCTGGCTGACCGGCCGGGAGGGGTACGGCGACGTGACCGACGCCGTCTACCGCCTCGTCGAGGACACCTGGCTGGACCGCTGGTCGGCCGAGAAGTACATCGGGACGATCCTCCGCGACTCCGCCGAGGCCGCGCTGGTGGACGTCGCGGTGCTGCGGGCCGTGCAGATGCTGCACGAGGTCGGTGCGGACGCGCCGGCCTCCGCCTACCTCGGCCACCCCGGCTGGCCGGAGACCGTCCGGGCCGCCCGCGAGGCGCACGTCGTGCTGGCCTCGGGCGACGGGGACGACCCGGACGCGTCGCCCAAGTCGCTGGACGTGCTGCGCATCCTCACCCAGCTCTGACCCGCCGGACCGCCGCCGTCCCGCAGTACGGGCAGCGGGGCGGCGGGTGTCCGGGATGTGACACGCTGGACCATCCACGCACGTCACGACCTCAGAACGGGAAACTCCCAGTGGAACAGCAGCCGGTCAGCGCCCAGTACGTCCTCACGCTGTCCTGCCCCGACAAGCAGGGCATCGTCCACGCTGTCTCCAGCTACCTCTTCATGACCGGCTGCAACATCATCGACAGCCAGCAGTTCGGGGACGGTGACAGCGGGCTCTTCTTCATGCGGGTGCACTTCTCCGCCCCCGAGCCGGTCACCGCCGACAGGCTGCGGGCCAGCTTCGCCGCGATCGGCGCCTCCTTCGGGATGGACTGGCAGATCCACCCGACCGAGCAGCGGATGCGGATCGTGCTCATGGTCAGCAAGTTCGGGCACTGCCTGAACGACCTGCTCTACCGCACCCGGATCGGCGCCCTGCCGGTGGAGATCGCCGCGGTCGTCTCCAACCACACCGACCTGCGGGACCTGACCGAGAGCTACGGCATCCCGTTCCACCACATCCCGGTCACCAAGGACACCAAGGCCGAGGCCGAGCAGCGGCTGCTCGACCTGGTCGCCGAGGAGAACGTCGAACTGGTCGTGCTGGCCCGCTACATGCAGGTGCTCTCCGACCGGCTGTGCACCGAACTGTCCGGCCGGGTGATCAACATCCACCACTCCTTCCTGCCGAGCTTCAAGGGCGCCAAGCCGTACCACCAGGCGCACGCGCGCGGCGTGAAGCTGATCGGCGCCACCGCGCACTACGTCACCGCCGACCTGGACGAGGGCCCGATCATCGAGCAGGAGGTGGCCCGGGTCACCCACGACGTCAGCCCCGACCAGCTGGTCGCGCTCGGCCGGGACGTCGAGTGCCAGGCGCTGGCCCGCGCGGTGAAGTGGCACAGCGAGCACCGGGTGCTCCTGGACGGGACCCGTACGGTCGTCTTCGCGTGACCGCTCCGCGCAGGCGTTCCGCGTAGGCGTTCGCGCGGACGGCGGGCCGCTACGGCCGGGAGAGCAGCGGAAGCGCGTGCAGCACCTCGCGGACCGCGGCCCGGTCGCCGTGCTCGCCGACCGGCAGCCGGTCCGGGTCGCGGTGCGCGGCGGCCAGCTGGCACAGCTCCAGGCCGTCCAGCACCATCGACGCCACCGGCTCCCCGCCGGGCGGGCCGCCGCTGCCGACGGCGGCGCCGTCGCCGTCCAGGGCGATCAGCCACTCGCCGCCCGCCGGGCCGTCGACCATCAGCCGCACCCGCCGGGCCGTCCGGGCCCCGCCCTCCGGCGCACCCGGCGCCCCGGCATGCTCGGGCCGGGCCGCGCGCAGCCCGGCCAGCGCCCGGGGGAGCAGCCGGACCACCAGCTCCACCATCTGCCGCAGGTGCTGCGGCGTCGGCGGGTCGTACGGGTAGGCGACCGCCCGGGCCACGTCCTCGCCGTGCACGAAGCACTCGAAGGCGCGGTCCACGAAGGCGTCGCGCAGCGGCAGCACCGCGAAGCCGTAGTCGACCGGGGTGTTGCCCTGCGGCACGAGCGCGGCGCTGCGCACCAGGTCGTGGGCCTGCCGCCGCCAGCGGGAGCGTACCGACTGCGGCGCCAGGCCGGCCTGGTCGGCGATCAGCCGGGCGGTACGCGCGGTGACCCCGGCGTACCGGCCGCCCTGCGGCGGGACGCGTGGCACGGACGGTCCGGCGGCCGGCTCCTGCGGGGGCACCCGCCGCCCGGCCGGTGCGGCGGGCGGACCCGGAGCGGCCGGCACCGGGTCGGGCAGGCCGAGTGCCAGCGCCAGGAAGCCGTCCACCGCGGTCAGGTGGCCCAGCACCTCGGCCGGGCGCAGCCGCTCGGTGCCGCCGTGCCACGGCAGTTCCGCCACCTCCTGCCACTCCTCCGGGCCGAGGTCGCGCAGCAGCGCGTCGAGCTTGGCGGTCTCCGCCGTGTACGGCATGCCCCAGGCGGGGACGGGCAGTTGGGCCGGCCGACGGGCCAGGCACCAGTCGAGCACCTGCTGGCGCAGCGAGCCGGGCTGGTCCAGCGGCTCGTCCAGGGAGAGCCAGCCGGCCGCCTCGCGCAGCCGGGCCGCCTCCTCGGCGCACTCCCGGCAGTCGCGCAGGTGCTGCTCCAACTCGGCGGCCTCGCGGGCCGGGCAGGCGCCGAGGGCCCACGCGCCGAGCATCGAGCGCAGGGCGTCGTGTCGCTCCTCAGTGCTGCTCACGTCTCCCCGTTCCCGTCCCCGATGCCGTCCCCGGTGCCGTCCTGGCGGGCGCGTTCGTCGGCCAGTTCGGTGGCCAGCAGCTCCAGACCGAGCCGCATCCGCTGCTTGGCGGCCTGCTCGCTGATGCCGAGCAGTCGGGCCGTCTCGCGGTAGGTGCGGCCGTCGTAGTAGGTCACCGCGATGGTCTCACGCAGGGGTTGGGGCAGGGAGTCGACCACGTACTGCATCCTCGCGGCGGTGGCCACGGCGCGGATCTCGGCCTCCGCGCCCGGTGCGAGTTCGGCGGCCCGCCGGGCCCGCAGCCGTTCGACCGCGCGGTGGTGGGTCAGCGCGCCGAGCCAGGAGCGCAGGGTGCCCCGGTCGGGGTCGAAGTCCTCGGGGTGCTCCCAGACGTGGGCGAAGACCTCCCGGGTGAGCTGGGTGGCGGCGGCCTGGTCGGTGAGTATCCGTCCGGCCAGGCCGTGCACCATCGGTGCGAGCTGGTCGTAGAGTTCGCCGAGCGCCGTCTCCTCGCCGCGGGCGAGGCGGCGCTGCAACTGCTCGTCCCAGCGCGGGGTCCGCTCCGGGGTGGCCATCGGGAACCACCCTCCTGACCGGGTTCGCTGGCTTACCCAACGGTATCTTGCGGCCGGGCGGCGCCGGGGGCGATTGCGGCAAGAACGGAACCGTTCCCGGCGGATCACCCCTCCTCATGGATGTGCCTCCCGGCCCGGATCCCTCGCCCGGATCCCCGGCCCGGATCCCTCGCTCGGATCCCCGGTCCGGATCCCTCCGGGTTCCTCGCCGGGGTCCCTCGCCCGGGCCGGGTCGTCCTCCCGCGGCCGGATCGTCGGACGGTACGACGGTCGGCCGGTGGGACCCGTCCGCCGATGCCACTGTTCGAGGGCCGTCGGACATATGTCGCACGGGTGGTTCGCGAGTGGCGGGCGGGGTGAGCGGGGCGCGCGGCGGTAGGTTCCCGACTGCGGGACCGGCGGGTCGGCCCGGGACGGACGATCACCGGTACGAGCCTCGCGAGAGTGAGCGGGACAGTATGCACCGCGCTGTCGCCCGATCGCCGGAATATGCCCGAAGCGCTTGCTGCGGTCCGTCCCCCCGCCCATCCTGAGGCGTATTCGTGTCGCGGCCGGGTGCCCGACCGACGAGACGGCGCGGGCGAGTGGGCGCGGACGGACAGACCGGGCGGGCGCCCGGGCACGGCTCGGGTGGCGCCGGGCGACGTGCGAGGGCCCGCCGGCCGATCCGGCCCGATCGGGACTATGGCCGAACTGCGAATGCGGGTGGTGGAGCGGTGCAGGTT
The DNA here is from genome assembly GCF_042724755.1 of Kitasatospora sp. NPDC127067. Taxonomy (NCBI): domain Bacteria; kingdom Bacillati; phylum Actinomycetota; class Actinomycetes; order Kitasatosporales; family Streptomycetaceae; genus Kitasatospora; species Kitasatospora sp. NPDC127067. Next base: position 97,450 of record NZ_JBHXEM010000003.1, read on the forward strand.
CTTCAGGTACAGCTGGCGGTGCAGGCTGACCCCGCCGAGGTCGGCCGGGCCCGCCGGTGGGTGCGCTCGCGGCTGCTGAACCACGGGGTGGACCCGGACGCGCCGATGGCCGAGACGGTGGTGCTGGTGGTCTCGGAGCTGGTGACCAACGCCGTGGTGCACACCGGCTGTCCGGCCGTGCTGAGGCTCTGTCTGCCGGTGGCCGACGGCCCGCAGGAGGGCGGACCGGCCGCCCCGCTGCGGGTGGAGGTCGCCGACGCGAGTCGGGCCGCGCCGACGCCGCGGCACGCGGGCGCGGACGAGGACGCGACCAACGGGCGCGGTCTGGAGCTGGTCGAACTGCTCTGCGAGCGCTGGGGCTGGTACCCGGAGGACTCGGGCAAGCGGGTCTGGTGCGAGATCGGCAGCGACGCCCGTCCCGCGGATCCGCTGGCCGACGTGGACTGGGCGGCTTTGGCGCAATAGCGGCTTTCGCGGCGGCCGTCGGACCGTGCCGATCACGGTGCTGATCACCGGCCGAAAGGTGACGCAACCATTCCGAATTTCGGACTACCCATTGACGTGACGTATCCGACTGATCACGCTTGGGTGCGGCGCTCCGTCGCGAGGGGACGCCGAGGGGACGTCCGTCCACCGCCGCGGTGCCGCTGTCCAGGGGATTCGTGCCGGCAGGGCGGACCGCGGACGGCCGGTCACGGGCCGCTCCTCGGCGAGTGCGGAGGGTGTGGCGCGGGATCAGGGCTCGCGCGCCGGGGTTGGATGGCGGCCTGCCGTACCGTGCTCGGGGTGGGCGCGGCCTGCCGCCATCCGATCCGCCGCCGGGGTGCGACGGGATCCGGCCACCGGTCGGGCGGTCGCCGGGCCGCGCTCAGGACGCGCGGCCTTCCGGGAGGGAGCGGAAGGTGCGCCGGTAGGCGCTCGGTGCGACGTCGAGCCGGCCGCGCAGCTGAAGTCGCAGCGAGGCGGCGGTGCCGAAGCCGGACTCCCGGGCGACCTGGTCGATCGTCAGATCGGTCCGTTCCAGCAACTGGCGGGCCCGCTCGGTGCGCTGGGTGGTGATCCACTGGCCGGGGCTGGCGCCGGTCTCCTCGCGGAAGCGCCGGGTGAAGGTCCGTACGCTCATCCCCGCCCGGTCGGCGAGCTGCCGCAGCGCCAGTGGCCGGTCCAGGTGCTCCAGCGCCCAGGCGCGCACCGCGGCGGTGCCGCTGCCGCCGGAGTCCACCGGGCTCGGGGCCTCCACGTACTGCTTCTGCCCGCCCTCGCGCCACGGCGGCACCAGGCAGTTGCGGGCCACCGCGTTGGCCACCGCGCTGCCGTGGTCGCGGCGCACCACGTGCAGGCACAGGTCCACCCCGGCGGCCACCCCGCCGGAGGTGAGGATGTCGCCGTCGTCGGTGTAGAGCACGTCGGGGTCCAGCCGCACCTTGGGGAACAGCCGGGCGAAGCGCTCGGTGTAGCGCCAGTGGGTGGTGGCCGGGCGGCCGTCCAGCAGGCCGGCGGCGGCCAGGATGAAGGAGCCGGTGCAGATCGACATCAGCCGGGTGCCGGGCCGGATCCGGGCCAGCGCGGCGGCCAGGGGCGGGGTGAAGCAGGCGTCGGCGACGGCCGGCGCGGAGTCGGCGGAGGCCGGGATCAGTACGGTGTCCGCCCGTTCCAGCAGTTCGGGTCCGTGGTCGACCATGACCCGGAAGTCGGCGCTGGTGGTGACCGGCCGTCCGTCCAGGGTGCAGGTGGCCACCTCGTACAGCGGCCGTCCGGCCGGGTCCTTGGCGCCGCCGAAGATGCGGGCGGGGATGCCGAGTTCGAAGGCGATCACGCCCTCCAGGGCGAGTACCGCGACCAGGTGTGCCATGCCGTCCCCTCGGGCGTCGGTGGGTCCGGGCCAGGGTACTGCGGGCCATGGCCCGAATCTTGCGAAAGCTGTCATTCAGGCCACTCGTCCGGCCCCGGGCGGCCCGGAACACTCGTTCGCGTGACCGAACGCAGCGCCCTCGCCCCCGCATCCCGCTCCGAACCGCCCGACCCGGCCAAGCGCCCCCGGGTGCACTACGCCTGGGTGGTGGCCGGCGTCTCCCTGCTCGTCCTGCTCGGCTCGGCCGGCTTCCGCTCCACGCCGAGCCTGATGATGGACGCCCTGCACAACGAGTTCGGCTGGTCGCTCGGGACGATCTCCAGCGCCACCTCCGTCAACCTGACGCTCTACGGCCTCACCGCCCCCTTCGCCGCCGCCCTGATGGACCGGTTCGGGGTGCGCCTGGTGGTGGTCTGCGCGCTGCTGACCATCTCGGTCGGCTCCGGGCTGACCATGCTGATGCGCGAGCCCTGGCAACTGGTGCTCTGCTGGGGCGTGCTGGTCGGCCTCGGCAGCGGCTCGATGGCCGGAGCCTTCGCCACCACCATCACCGGGCGCTGGTTCCGGGCCCGCCAGGGCCTGGTCACCGGGGTGCTGACGGCCGCCGGAGCGGCGGGGAACCTGGTCTTCCTGCCGATCGGCGCCTGGCTGGTCGAGCAGCACGGCTGGCGTTCGGCCGTGGTCGTGGTCTCGCTCGCCGCCAGCGCCGTCGCCGTCCCGGTGCTGCTGCTGATGCGCGAGCGCCCCGCCGACCTCGGCCTGCTCCCGTACGGTGCGACCGAGGCCCCGGCCGCGACGGTCACCGACGGCCGCGCCCTGGCCCGCTCGCTGCGGGTGCTGCGGAACGCCGCGCGCGTCCGGGCGTTCTGGCTGCTGGCCGGCTCCTTCGCGATCTGCGGCGCCACCACCGCCGGCCTGGTCGGCACCCACTTCATCCCGGCCGCGCACGACCACGGCATGCCGGTCACCACCGCCGCGAGCCTGCTCGCGCTGATCGGCGTGTTCGACGTGCTCGGCACCGTCTTCAGCGGCTGGCTCACCGACCGGGTCGACTCCCGGGTGCTGCTGACGGTCTACTACGGGCTGCGCGGCCTGTCCCTGCTCCTGCTGCCGCAGCTGCTGGCCGGATCGCTCCAGCCGCCGATCCTCGCCTTCGTGATCTTCTACGGCCTGGACTGGGTGGCCACCGTGCCGCCGACCGTCGCGCTGTGCCGCCGGCACTTCGGCGAGGACGCCCCGATCGTCTTCGGCTGGGTGCTCGCCGCCCACCAGATCGGCGCGGCCGTCGTCGCCGGGCTGGCGGGCCTGGCCCGTGACGCCCTCGGCAACTACGACCTCACCTGGTACGGCGCCGGCGCGCTGTGCGCGGTCGCGGTCGGGCTCTGCCTGGCGCTGCGCGGCGGGCGGGCCGACCGGGCGGTGCCGGCCCTCCCGTGACGGGCGGTCCGCGCGCCCGGGGCGGCGCCGGACCTCCCGGTAGGACCGTCGTACCGGACGTCTAGGCTCCGCTCCATGGCGCTCACCTTCACCCTGGACCCCGAGCTCGACCCCGATCTGCGGACGGAGATCGTCCGGCTGTGGGCCGACGTCACCAACGCCGGCGGGGCGGTCGGCTTCGTGGCGCCGGTCACCGAGGAGGAGGTCCGGGACACCGCCGAACGCCAGTTCGCCGGGGTCGGACCGGACGGCCCGGACCGGTTGCTCGTCGCGCACGAGAGCGCGACGGGCCGGCTGGTCGGCGTGCTGTTCTTCGAGTCGATGCGCTTCGACCTCATGGAGCACTGGCGGATGCTCAAGCGGGTCATGGTGCACCCCGACTTCCAGGGCCTGGGCCACGGCGCCCGACTGCTCGCCGAGGCCGAGCGGGCGGCCCGGGAGTGGGGCCTGGAGTCGCTGCGGCTCACCGCGCGCGGCGGCCTCGGGCTGGAGCGGTTCTACGCCCGCAGCGGCTACCGGGAGGTCGGCCGGGTGCCGGCCGCGATCCGGGTCGCCCCAGGGGACGACCGGGACGACATCACCCTCTGGCTCGACCTGCGCTGACGACCGCCCGCCGGGCCGCGGGCCGGATCGGGTGCCCCGTGCCCCGCTCCGGCCGTCAGGCATGCTTGACTGGAGAACCCGCCCCAGCGCAACGAAGAAGGACGTGTCGAGTGACCAGCAACGGCCCGGAGAAGTCGCACGCCACGCTCCGCTACACCTCGCTGCGGGTCAGCATCTTCCTCGGCTGCCTGCTGGTGGCCCTGCTGCTCGGACACTTCGGCGTCATCCCGGTCAGCGGTGAGGCCGGCATGATCTTCCTGTTCCTGCTGGCCGCGATCGCCTCCGCGCCGCTCAGCTACGCGCTGCTGAGCAGGCAGCGCGACGAGATGTCCACGCAGATCAGCAGCAAGGTCTCCGGGATGCGCAGCCGTACCGCCGACCGGATCGCCGCGCAGAACGCCGAGGAGGACGCCGCCGACGACGCCGCCCGCTCGGCCACCGCCGGCCAGAACTGACCCGGGCCCGGCCCCGGAGCGCAGCCGCCGTGCCCGCCACCCGAGACTCCGAGCCGTCCGAGCCGCCCGTCGGGCAGCCGTCCGCCGAGGGGGCGTCCGTCGAGACGGCGTCCGCCGGGCAACCGTCCTCCGAGGGGGCGCTCGGCACCTGGCCGGCCCCCGTCCGCCGCCCCACCGGGCGGGACGTGGCGCGGCTCGCCGGGGTCTCCCAGGCCACCGTCTCCCTGGTCTTCTCCGGCGCCGAGGCCGGCCGGCGGGTCTCCGAGGCCACCCGGGAGCGGGTCCGGGAGGCCGCCCGCAGCCTCGGCTACCGCCCGCAGGCGGCCGGGCGGCAGCTGCGGCTCGGCCGCAGCGGGATGATCCTGCTGGCCGTGCCGAACCTCCAGGGTCCGTTCTTCGGCCGGGTGCTGGAGGGCGTCCACGAGGAGGCCGGCCGCAACGGCCTGGCCGTCGTGGTCAGCTCCGGCTGGGGCAGCGCCACCCTGGCCGAGGCCGCCACCGCCGGCCGCTTCGACGGCCTGCTGATCTGCTCCCCGGACGACAGCCAGCTCGGTGAGCTGCCCGTCGACACCCCCGCCGTCTTCCTGGACGCCGACCCCGGCACCGACCGGGCGCGTCCGACCGTCGAGCTCGACGTGGCCGGCGGGATGCGTGCCGCGGTCGAGCACCTGGCCGCGCTCGGCCACCGCCGGATCGGCCGGCTGCGCTCCAGCCACTCCGCCTACACCTTCCGGGTCCGGCAGGCCGCCTTCGAGCAGGCCGTCCGTGAACTCGACCTGGACGTCGTGGAGTTGGGCGTGAGTCTGAATGACGGCCACCGGGCCGCGCGGACCGTCGCGGGCCGGCTGCTGGAGCGGGCGGACCGGCCGCGGGCGGTGATCTGCGACGACGACGTGGTCGCCTCCGGCGTCTACCAGGCCGCCGCCGAGCGGGGGCTGCGGGTGCCGGAGGACCTGTCGGTGGTCGGCATGGACAATGTCGCGGTGGCCGCGCTGCTCGCCCCGCCGCTGACCACCGTCGACCTGCCGGGCGAGGAGCTGGGCCGGGCGGGCGCGGCCGCGCTGGCGGCCCTGCTGCGCGGGGAGCGGGTGGCGCCGGTCGCTCCGCTGGCCACCTCGCTGGTGCTGCGCTCCTCCACGGCGCCGGCCGGTACGGCCCCGACCGGGCGGTGACGGCCCGTCACCGGTCACAGGACTGCGCCCGTCGGCCAGACCACCGGCGGGCGCAGTCGTTCGTGGGGGTGGGTCAGCCCACCGGGACGGGCCGGGCGGCCGGGGCGAGCGGCACCGGGTGGAACCAGCGCCGGGCGCCGAACAGCACCAGCCCGCCGAGTGCGATCCCGCCCACCGCACACAGCGCCACCGGGCGCAGCGAGTCCTCGGCGAGCTTGCCGGAGACGGCGTAGCCGAGCGAGTTGCCGGTGGCGAACAGCGTCACCAGCCAGGCGAAGGCCTCGGTGACGGTGCCGGTCGGCGCCAGTTCGGCGACCAGGACGAACGCCGCCGCCAGCAGCGGGGCCAGCATGACCCCGGAGAGGAAGGCCAGCGCGGCCATCGGGTACGGCCCGGGCAGGGTGACCAGCGGCAGGTAGGAGGCGGCCATCGCGAGGGCCATCACCCAGGTGCGGGTGGCCGTGGTCTGCCGCCAGGTGACCGCGCCGTAGGCGAGCGCGCCGAGCAGGCCGCCGAGCGCGGCCAGTGCCAGCAGGGTGCCTCCGCCGCCGGGCAGCGTACCGACGTGCTGTTCGGCGTAGGCGATGAACAGCACGTTCTGCGCGCCGACCGCCCAGCCGGCCCCGGCCAGTCCGACCAGCAGCAGCACCAGTCCGGGGGAGCGCAGCGGCCCGAGCAGTCCGGCGGACCGTTCCTGCGCCGGGGCGCGCCAGGCCCGGGCGGGCCCGGCGGTGGCGACGATCAGTGCGCCGGCCAGTCCGAGCCCGGCGGCCACCCAGAGTGCGGCGACCGGGCTGAACAGCCCGGAGATGGTGGCGACGGCCAGCGGACCGGCCACGTAGAGGATCTGCTGGGCGGCCGAGTCGAAGGCGTACGCGGTGTCGAGCTGCTTCTCCTCGACCACGTCCGGCCAGAGCGAGCGCAGGCAGGGCTCCAGCGGGGGCATGGCGAGGCCGGCGATCGCGGCCCCGATCGGCGCACCGAGCGCGGAGCCGGGGGCGAGGGCGAGCAGCGCGTACCCGCCGCCGGCCACCACGGCGGAGGCGAGCAGGACGCGCGGCTGTCCGGTGCGGTCCACGATCCGGCCGAGCACCGGGCCGCCGACGGCGGCGGCGATCGCGTAGGCGGAGGTGGCCAGTCCGACCCGGCCGTACGTCACCCCGGCGTCGCGCAGGGCGAGGGCGATGACGAGGGCGGTCATGCCGGCGGGCAGGCGGCCGAGCAGGGTGCCGAGCAGCAGGCGGGTGACGTGCGGGGCACGGAGCAGGGCGAGGTAGCCCATCGGCCGTCCTCTCCGGTTGGGCAGGCAGGGGCAGGGACGCCGTCAAAGTTATACGTATAACTGCTCGGCGGTCAATCGGGTCGCCGAGCAGGCCTGATGGGGCGTCAGCTTCGTTCGTGTCCGGAGTTCGGGTTGGAGGCGGGCCTCGGGCGGCGTGTGCGCTGCGTGACCTCAAACAAGTACTTTGAACATCTCAAACCTTTACTGCTAACGTATCGGCCATGACAGCCTCAGACGCACTGCGGATGCACGGCCCGGGCCCCCTGCCCGGCGCCGCCCGCCCGTGTGCTCTGACCGGTGCTGTGGACAGCCCGCGCCGTTGTCGCGCCATGCGCTGTGCTGCCCTGAGCTGTACCGCGGCGGCACGCCCCTGACCGGGGGCCCGACCCCTCCCGTCCGGCCCCGCGCCGTGCCGCCCGCTCCGCCCCCACCTCACCGTCAGCAACGCCCTCCCCCGGAGACGCTCCCCCATGTCCACAGCGCCCGAGGCGACCTCGTCGCCGTCCGTGCTCGCCCGCATCCGCAAGACGCCCTTCTGGGTGCAGATCGTCGCCGGCCTCGTGCTCGGCGTCGGCCTCGGCTACCTGGCCCGCGCCGCCGACATCTCCTGGCTGGCCACCACCCTGGAGACCATCGGCAAGATCTTCGTCCAGCTGCTCAAGCTGGCCGTCCCGCCGCTGGTGTTCACCGCGATCGTGGTGAGCGTCGCCAACCTGCGCAACGTCACCAACGCGGCCCGCCTGGCCACCCGCACGCTGCTCTGGTTCATGATCACCTCGCTGATCTCGGTCGGCATCGGCATCGGCCTGGGTCTGCTGACCAACCCGGGCGAGGGCACCAACCTGAAGACCGAGGGCCTCAAGGCGCTCGACTCCAAGGGCACCTGGATCGACTTCCTGACCGGGATCTTCCCGACCAACATCGTCGACTCCTTCACCAAGGTGAACGTGCTCCAGATCGTCTTCCTGGCGGTCGTGGTCGGCGCGGCGATCCTCAAGCTCGGCGCCAAGGCCGAGCCGGTCCTCAAGCTCAGCGAGTCCGTGCTGGAGCTGACCCAGACCGCGCTGTGGTGGGTCATCCGGCTCTCCCCGCTCGGCACCCTCGGCCTGATCGGCAAGTCCGTCGCCAAGTACGGCTGGGACCTGCTGAAGCCCTTCGCCACGCTGACCCTGGACATCTACCTCGGCTGCGCGCTGGTGCTGTTCGTCGTCTACTCGCTGGTGCTGCGCTTCGCCGCCGGGCTCAACCCGCTGCACTTCTTCAAGGGCGCCTGGCCCGCGATCCAGCTGGCCTTCGTCTCCCGCTCCTCGGTCGGCACCCTGCCGGTCACCCGCCGCGTCACCGAGCGCCTCGGCGTTCCGAGCGAGTACGCGTCCTTCTCCGTGCCGTTCGGCGCCACCACCAAGATGGACGGCTGCGCCTCGATCTACCCGGCCGTCGCCGCGATCTTCGTCGCCCAGGTCTTCAACATCGAGCTGGGCATCAAGGACTACATCCTGATCGCCTTCGTCTCGGTGGTCGGCTCGGCCGCCACCGCGGGCCTCACCGGCGCGATCATCATGCTGACGCTGACCCTGTCCACGCTGGGCCTGCCGCTGGAGGGCGTCGGCCTGCTGCTCGCCATCGACCCGATCCTGGACATGATGCGCACCGCGACCAACGTCGCCGGCCAGGTCGTCGTGCCGATCGTGGTCGCCGCCCGGGAGAGGATCCTGGACGTCGCCGCGTACAACAACCCGTCCGGGGACCTGTACGACGAGGCCCCGGAGCCGGCCGTCGCCGCAGGCCAGGGCGGCGCGGCCCCGGTCGCGGCCTGAGGCGGAACGTGCGGTCGAACGCCAGAGGGGACGTTCGACCGGCATGACGGAAAGGGCCCTCTCCCGGTGACGGGAGAGGGCCCTTTCCGCATTCCTTCGCTCCGTGCCCGAACTTCCGCTCCGGGACGGGCTTTCGAAAAGGCAGGGGGCCCGCCGACCGGCGGGCCCCCTTGGGTACTGCTCTTGTGCTCATGGTGGCGGCTGTCGGGAGCCGCCGGCGGACCCGTACGGGTCCCGAGCGATCAGAACATCAGAGGATGGTCAGACAGCGGTGACGTTCTCCGCCTGCGGGCCCTTCGGGCCCTGGGTGACGTCGAAGGTGACCGTCTGGTTCTCCTCCAGCGAACGGAAGCCGTTCGCGTTGATGGCGGAGTAGTGAACGAAGACGTCGGGGCCGCCGCCATCCTGGGCGATGAAGCCGAAGCCCTTCTCAGCGTTGAACCACTTGACGGTTCCCTGAGCCATGCCGTTCTCCTTGCGATGCGTGTCGGGGGCCACACCGTGTGACACCCGGTCCGCTGCGCTGATCGCCCTGCCTCCGGACGTGTCCGAAATTTTTCGATATTGCTGAAAAACTACAAAAAGCCTGCGGTTACATGCTCCGCAGGCTTCAAGTACTGCAAGGGGAATCAAACTGCAACTGAGGGCAACGCTAGCATGCGGCCGCTGTGACGACCAGAGGTCACTTGCGGCGTGGAAGGCGCGTGTCGTAAGGGCCGGAGCGGGCGTGGAAAGGAGCGTCGACGCCGCGTCGACGGTGCGTCGACAGCGCGGGAGGGCGTGTCGGACGGCCGGTGCGATCCGCCGCGAACAGCAGGCATACGCTGCGGGGAAGCACGAACAGCAAGGGAGCGGCGCAGTGGCAGCACCGGAGGCACGGACACCGGACGCGCGGACGCGGGAGCCCCAGGAGAACACACCGGTCAGGCCCCGGGTCGGCCACATTCAGTTCCTGAACTGCGTACCCCTCTACTGGGGACTCGCCAGGACCGGCAACCTGCTCGATCTGGACCTCACCAAGGACACCCCGGAGAAGCTGAGCGACCAGCTCGTCGACGGCACCCTGGACATCGGCCCGATCACCTGCGTGGAGTACCTGCGCAACGCGGACGACCTGCTGGTCCTGCCGGACATCGCGGTCGGCAGCGACGGCCCGGTGATGTCCTGCCTGATCGTGAGCAAGGTGCCGCTCGCCGACCTCGACGGCCGCCGGGTCGCCCTCGGCTCCACCAGCCGCACCTCCGTACGGCTCGCCCGGCTGCTCCTGGAGGAGCGCGAGGGCGTGCGCCCGGACTACTTCAGCTGCCCGCCGGACCTCAGCGCGATGCTCGCCGAGGCCGACGCCGCCGTCCTGATCGGCGACCCGGCCCTGCGCGCCTACCTCGGGCAGGCCGCCGACCTCGGGCTGACCGTCCACGACCTCGGTGAGATGTGGAAGGAGTGGACCGGCCTGCCCTTCGTCTTCGCGGTCTGGGCGGTGCGGCGCGAGTTCGCCGAGCGCGCCCCGGAACTGACCGCCGCGGTGCACCGGGCCTTCCTGGAGTCCCGCGACCTGTCGCTGGTGGAGGCCGGCAAGGTCGCCGAACAGGCCGCCCGCTGGGAGGCCTTCGGGGCGGACGTACTGGAGCGGTACTTCAGCGAGGCGCTCGACTTCTCGCTCGGCGAGCGGCAGCTGGCCGGCGTCACCGAGTTCGCCCGGCGGGTCGCGCACGACAGCGGGTTCGCCCCCGACGTCGCGGTGCGGCTGCTGGAGCCGGCGGCGTTGCCGCTGGGGATGCAGCAGGGGCTGTAGGGGGAGGCAGGGGATGTAGGGGCGCCGTCCGGCTGCGGGTTCCCGCACCTGTTCCCGGGCCCCTGCCCGTCTTCGTACGACCGGCGCCGCCGCGCGGGCGGAAGGGTGAAGACAGGCCCGAGGGCCGGGCGGAGCACCGCCCGGCCCGGTACGGTCTGCACCCGAGGCGCGTCCGATGGGCGGTCGGCGGAGCGCGCGTGCGAGGCGAGGGGAGCGTGCGGGATGCGGGCACTGGGGTCGGACGATCCGCGCCAGGTGGGCGGCTACCGGCTGCTGCGGCGGCTCGGCTCGGGCGGAATGGGCCGGGTCTACCTCGGCCGGACGGCCGGCGGGCGCACCGTCGCCGTCAAGGTGGTGCGGTCGGAGCTCACCGACGACGCCGAGTTCCGCGCCCGCTTCCGCCAGGAGGTCGCCGCCGCCCGCCGGGTCGGCGGCGCCTGGACCGCGCCCGTGCTGGACGCCGACACCGAGGGCGCACGCCCCTGGGTCGCCACCGGCTACGTGGCGGGCCCCGCGCTCGGCGACGCCGTCCGGACGTACGGGCCGCTGCCCGAGCCGGCCGTGCGCTCGCTCGGCGTCGGGCTCGCCGAGGCCCTGGCCCACGTCCACGGCCTCGGCCTGGTGCACCGGGACGTCAAACCGTCCAACGTGCTGCTCACCCTGGACGGACCGCGGCTGATCGACTTCGGGATCGCCCGGGCCCTGGACGCCGCGGGCGGCCTCACCCGTTCCGGTTATGTGGTCGGGTCGCCCGGCTTCATGTCACCCGAACAGGCGAACGGGCAGGCGGTCGGGCCGGCCGGGGACGTCTTCTCGCTCGGCGCCGTCCTCGCCTTCGCCGCCACCGGCGTCCACCCCTTCGGCGAAGGGGTCAGCGCGGCCGTACTGCTCTACCGGGTGCTGCACGAGGAGCCGGACGTGGCCGGGCTGCCCGAGCCGCTGCGCGGGATCGTCCTCGGCTGCCTGGCCAAGGACCCGGCCGCCCGGCCCGCCCCGCGGCAGCTGCGCGCCCGGCTGGACCCGGACGGCACGGCCGCCGCCCGGCTGGCGCAGGGCGGCTGGCTGCCGGGGGAGCTGGCGGCGGGGGTGGGACGCAGCGCGGTGGAGCTGCTGGACCTGGACCTGGACCTGGACGGGGAGACGGGGGAGCCGGGGGAGGCGGGGAAAGCAGGGGAAGCGGTTCCGGGCGGGGTGGGCGCGGACACGGGTGCCTCCGGTGCCTCGGCCGAGGCGGTGCGGACACCGACCTTCGTGTCCGCGGGCGGGCCGCAGGGCGCGGGGGAGCACCCGCCGCTGAGCGGGGCCGTCCGGGACGGGACCGCGCAGGGGGCGCGGCCGCGGCGGGCCCGGAACGCGGCGGCGGTCGCGGCGGTGCTCGTGCTGCTCGGGGGCGGCGGGTACGGGTTGTACGGGTGGCTGCACCGGGCCGAACCGGCGGTGTCGGGGCCCACGGCGGCGCCGCTGCCGGAAGCGTCCGCCGACCCGGGCCGGGCCGTCCCGCCGAGCGGCGCCGTCACCTCCGGGTCCACCTCGGCCTCCGGCGCTCCGGGGAGCGCGACGGCGTCCGCCCCGGGTGCGGTGCCGCCCGGGACGGGCGGGCCGAGCGTGGTTCCCGCCGCCTTCCTGGGCACCTGGAGCGGGGACATGGTCACCGACAAGGGGCTGCCCGGCGGGACCACCACGCTCACCGTCCGTCCGTCGGCGATCGGCCAGGAGAGCACCACCAGCCGCAACGCCGTCTCCGGGCTGCTCTCGATCAGCTGCGAGGGCGCCTGGACCCTCAAGTCGGCCTCCGCCACCAGGCTGGTGTTCCAGTCCCGACTGGTCCGCTCCTCGATCCCCGGCGCCTGCACCGGCGGTTCCAACGCGGAGACGCTCACCCTGCAGTCCGACGGGACGATCCGTTTCGCCTCCGCCGACCCGCCGGCCGGGAACCCGGCCGGCACGATGCGCAGGGCCGACGGGGCCGACGGGGCCGGCGGGGCTGGTGGGGCTGGCGGCTGAGGGTTGCGGCGGGGACCGGCCGGGGCGTGGTCCGGTCGTGTTCCCGGCGTGGTCCGGTCGCGGTACAGGGGTGGCCCGGACGCGGCCCGGGGCGGCCCGAGCGCAGTTCAGCGGGCTGACGCGGGCGGCGGAATGTGCTGGCGTAGGCTGGTTCGGCCGTACCCGAGTAGCACTTGAGAGAGAGAAGGCCGCCAGGTGACCGAGCTCGCAGCGACCACCCTCGATGCGTCCAGCACCGACCTGAAGGCCGTGCTCGACCGCGCCACCGCCGGTGACCGGATCACCCCGGAGGAGGCGCTGGAGCTCTACCGCTCGGCGCCGCTGCACGCGCTCGGCTCCGCCGCCGACGCGGTGCGCCGCCGTCGCTACGCGGGTACCGAGCACATCGCGACGTACATCATCGAGCGCAACATCAACTACACCAACGTCTGCGTGACGGCGTGCAAGTTCTGCGCCTTCTACGTGCCGCCGAAGAGCGACAAGGGCTGGTCCCGCGAGCTCGACGAGATCCTGCGCCGCTGCGCCGAGACGGTCGAGCTCGGCGGCACCCAGATCATGTTCCAGGGCGGCCACCACCCGGACTACGGCGTGGAGTACTACGAGCGGGCGTTCTCGGCGATCAAGGCCGACTTCCCGCAGCTGGTGATCCACTCGCTGGGCGCCTCCGAGGTCGAGCACATGGCGCGGATCTCGGGCGTCTCCGTCGAGGAGGCCATCACCCGGATCCACAAGGCCGGCCTGGACTCCTTCGCCGGCGCCGGCGCCGAGCTGCTGCCGGAGCGGCCGCGCAAGGCGATCGCCCCGCTGAAGGAGTCCGGCGAGCGCTGGCTGGAGATCATGGAGATCGCCCACGGCCTCGGCGTGGAGTCCACCTCCACCATGCTGATGGGCACCGGCGAGACCAACGCCGAGCGGATCGAGCACCTGCGGATGATCCGCGACGTGCAGGACCGCACCGGCGGCTTCCGGGCCTTCATCCCGTACACCTACCAGCCGCAGAACAACCACCTGAAGGGTTCGACCCAGGCCACCGTCTTCGAGTACCTGCGGATGATCGCGATCGCCCGCCTGTTCCTCGACAACGTCGCCCACATCCAGGGCTCCTGGCTCACCACCGGCAAGGAGGCCGGCCAGCTGTCGCTGCACTACGGTGCGGACGACCTCGGGTCCGTCATGCTGGAGGAGAACGTCGTCTCGGCGGCGGGTGCCAAGCACCGCTCCAACCTCACCGAGTTGATCCACCTCATCCGGGCCGCCGACCGCGTCCCGGCGCAGCGCTCGACCACCTACGAGCACCTGCGGGTGCTGGACGACCCGGCGAACGACCCGGTCGACCCGCGCGTCGCCTCGCACATCGCCTCCACGGCGATCGAGGGCGGCACCGCGCACCCCGAGCTGAAGATCCTGGACAACTGAGTCCCCTTCTCCTCCTGGCCCCTCCTCCTGGCCCTTCCCGTGCCGGTGTCGTTGATGCCGGTGTCCCTGTCCCTGTTGCCGTTGCCGTTGCCGTTGCCGCTGGCGTTGGCATGGCCGCCGGCGTTGCTGTCGAAGTCGAAGGCGCTGTTGTGCTGACTCTGCACCGGGCGGCGTTCGTGCTGCCCGACCCGGCCGATCCCACCGCCCCGTCCATCGCCGACGGGGCGGTGGTGGTGCGTGGCGAGCTGGTGGAGGCGGTCGGGCCGTACGGGGAGCTGGCGGCAGCCCACCCGGGCGCGCGGGTACGGGACTGGGGCGCGGCCGTGCTCACCCCCGGGCTGCGCAATCCGTACGGGCACCGGCTGCTGGAACGGGCGTACCACCCCGATCCCCGGGAGGAGGTCGGCGTCGAGCCGGTGGCGGACGGCCTGGCCGGGTCCACGGACGAGGCGCGGTGCGGGGCCAGCGCACGGCGGGGGCTGCAGCGGATGCTCGGGTACGGGGTGACGGCGGTGGCCGGGCCCTTCGAGCGGGCCTCGGTGCGGACGGCGGTGGCGCGGTCGGGGGTCGTGGGACTGCCCGGGGCGTCCGCTTCCGCCGGTTCGCCTGCTTCTGCCGGTCCTGCCGGTCCTGCCGGTTCGTCAGGAGGGCCGGGCGACGAGGGCGCGGGGTCGCTGGACCCGCTGGCCGCCCTGCCGCTCGCGGAGGCCGTGTACGGGCGGGTGGCGGCCGGGCGGCGGGCGGACTTCGCGGTGTTCGCGGTCGCAGGGGGCGGGATCGGGGGCGGGGGGGCGGAAGCCGTGTCGGGTGCGGACGTGGGCGCTGGTACGGGTGCGGGCGCGGCGGCAGGCGCGGAGCCGGCGGCGGGTGGGTGCCTGGCCACGGTGCTGGGCGGGCGGTTGGTGTACCGCCGACGGTGAGACGGTCGTCACGGCGGGTGTGACGTACTCGTCAGTAGCCGGATTTCCTTGTGGCGAACGGGACTTCCTTCGTGTGCACCCGAACTCCGGTGCCGGTGCCGGAGAGTGATTGTCCCTTCATCGTGACCTGAGGGCCCGCCAGCGGATACGATCCCGGACAGCTCACTCCGTACCCTCACCACACCACTGCCCGCGCCCGCGGGCGGCGGGGCCGTGTCCCCGGCCCCGAAGGCAAGCCAGGACAGGAACCATGCAAACCGCGACCGTTCCCCCGCCGCGCACCCCGCGGATGGGCCGTGGTTGGTACCTCGCCGCCGTGCTCAGCGCCGTGCTGGCCGTCGGCATGTGCCTGCTCGGTTGGCGCCAGGCCGACCAGGCCGACCGGATCGAGGCGCACCCGGTGAGAGTCGAGGGGGTCGTCACCCAGCTCCCGACCGGCGGCGGCACCTACAGCGCCGTCAGCTACCGGGCCGGCGGGGAGCCGCACACCGCGGCCGCGCTGCCGCTCTCGGACAGCGCCAAGCTCGGCGACAGGATCTGCCTGGAGCACGCCGCCGACGACCCGGGCGCGGTGCGGATCTGCGGCGACACCTACCCGCAGCCCGTCGGCGTGGGCCTGGCCCGGTTCAGCGTGCCGGTGGCCGTCGTGCTCTTCGTCATCTGCGTGCTGCGCATCCGACGGCATCACAAGGCCCTCGCGCTCCGCGGTGGGCAGGGGAAGCTGGCCGCCAACCTCGCACTGGCGACGGGGGCGCTGGCGGACGGGATGCCCGCGATAACGCACGGCAAGCGGTCGCGTCGGCGGCGCCGCGCTGGCGGGCGGCGCGCTCAGCACTGACCGGCCGTGCCCGGTACGGGTGGGACGCGCCCGGTACGGGTGGGCGGCTGCTCGACGTCGGGCGCGGGCCGGGGTTCGGCCGGGTTCGGCTCCGGGCTCGGCTCCGGATCGGTGTGCCCCGTTGGTCGGGGCGTCCGTGCGAGGGTGAACAATGGGGGCGTGACCCGAGCCTCTCTGGACAAGCAGCCGCACGAAGTCGCCGCCATGTTCGACGACGTCGCGGCCAAGTACGACCGCACCAACGACGTGCTCTCCCTCGGCCAGGCCCGCGCCTGGCGCCGGGCGGTGGCCGAGACGGTGGCCGCCGGGCCGGGGGACCTCGTGCTCGACCTCGGGGCCGGCACCGGCACCTCCTCGCTGCCCTTCGCCGAGGCCGGGGCCGAGGTCGTCCCGTGCGACTTCTCGGTCGGCATGCTCGCCGAGGGCAAGCGCCGCCACCCCGAGCTGGCGCTCACCGCCGGCGACGCCACCCGGCTGCCGTTCGCGGACGACACCTTCGACTCGGTGACGATCTCCTTCGCGCTGCGCAACGTCCAGGACACCGACGCGGGGCTGCGCGAGATGCTGCGGGTCACCAAGCCCGGCGGCAAGCTGGTGATCTGCGAGTTCTCCACCCCGACCTGGACGCCGTTCCGGACGGTCTACACCGAGTACCTGATGCGCGCGCTGCCGCCGGTGGCCACCGCCGTCAGCAGCAACCCGGACGCGTACGTCTACCTCGCCGAGTCCATCCGGGCCTGGCCGGACCAGCCCGGGCTGGCCACCAGGCTCCAGGACAACGGCTGGTCGAAGGTCGCCTGGCGGAACCTGACCGGCGGGATCGTCGCGCTGCACCGGGCCTACAAGATCGCGTAGCCGGCCCCGACCGATCCGGCCCCGACCGATCCGGGCCCGGGTGTCACGGCTCCGGGGTGCCGCGGCTCGATCGGTGCGGCGCGGGACCGCGGCTCGGGTCCGGCGGTCGGGGGCGGGGGCGCATCCGGTGACGTGAGCGGAACTAGACTGCCGGAGACAGAGCCGCCGTCCCCCAGCCGCAGTTCCAGGAGTGTGTCCACGTGTCCGAGACCGCAGCCGATCTGACGAAGCCGGACAGCCCCGTGGAGAGCACGGCCGACGTCATCGTGGTCGGCGCGGGCCCGGCCGGCTCCACCACCGCGTACTACCTGGCCCAGGCCGGGCTGGACGTGCTGCTGCTGGAGAAGACCGCCTTCCCGCGCGAGAAGGTGTGCGGCGACGGCCTGACCCCGCGCGCCACCAAGCAGCTGGTGGACATGGGCATCGACGTCTCCACCGAGAACGGCTGGCTGCACAACAAGGGCCTGCGCATCATCGGCGGCGGTGTCCGGCTGGAGCTGGACTGGCCCGAGCTGTCCTCCTTCCCCGACTACGGCCTGGTGCGCAAGCGCGCCGACTTCGACGAGCTGCTCGCCCGTCAGGCCGAGAAGGCCGGCGCGCGGCTCTTCGAGCGCTGCAACGTCAGCGGGCCGGTCCTGGACGAGCGCACCGGCCGGATCGTCGGCGTCACCGCCAAGCTCGGCGACGAGAAGCGGCCGGTCACCTTCCGGGCCCCGCTGGTTGTCGCCGCCGACGGCAACTCCACCCGGCTCTCCCTCGCCATGGGTCTGCACCGGCGCGAGGACCGCCCGATGGGCGTCGCCTACCGCACCTACTTCACCTCGCCGCGCCACGACGACGACTACCTGGAGTCCTGGCTGGAGCTGTGGGACACCCGCGGCAGCGAGCGCAAGCTGCTGCCCGGGTACGGCTGGGTCTTCGGCATGGGCGACGGCACCTCCAACGTCGGCCTCGGCATCCTCAACTCCTCGCCGGCCTTCGGCGAGCTGGACTGGCGCGAGGTGCTCAAGGCCTGGTGCGCCGGCATGCCGGAGGAGTGGGGCTACACCCCCGAGAACATGACCGAGCCGATCCGCGGCGCCGCACTGCCGATGGCCTTCAACCGGCAGCCGCACTACACCCGCGGCCTGCTGCTGGTCGGCGACGCGGGCGGCATGGTCAACCCCTTCAACGGCGAGGGCATCGCCTACGCGATGGAATCCGGCCAGATCGCCGCCGGGGTCATCGTGCAGGCCCTCGCCCGGGTCACCGACGGCGGCCGCGAGCGCGCCCTCCAGGCCTACCCGCGCATCCTCAAGGACGTGTACGGCGGCTACTACACGCTGGGCCGCGCCTTCGTGAAGCTCATCGGCAACCCCAAGGTGATGCAGATCGCCACCCAGCGCGGCCTCACCCACCCGATGCTGATGCGCTTCACCCTCAAGCTGCTCGCCAACCTCACCGACCCGCAGGGCGGCGACGCGATGGACCGTGTGATCAACGGCCTCGCCAGGGTCGCTCCGAACGCCTGACCCGGATCGGGTGTCCGACCCGGTCGGGCGCCTGGTCCTGTCCGGCGCCGGGTTCGGTCGGGCGCCTGGTCCTGTTCGGCGCCGGGTTCGGTCGGGCGCCTGGTCCTGTTCGGCACCTGGTCCCGTTCGGCGCCCGGTCCGGTCGGGTGTCTGGCCCGTCCGGGCCAGGAGGAGGCCTGACCCGAGGGGACGGCGCGCCTCTGACGGGGGCGTCGCCTATGCCTCGTCGACCGCCGGGGGTTCCTCCGGCGCCCGCCGGGAGGCGGTGGAGCGCTGTTCGACGTAGGCGAGGCGCTCGGAGAAGACCCGGGCCGCGTCGGGGGTGAGGGTCCTCAGGGCGACGAGGGCGGAGAAGACGACGTCGCAGAGCTCGTGCTGGACGTCCTCCCAGGTGTGGGTGACCCCCTTGCGCGGGTTCTGGCCGGTGGCACCGACCACCGCCGCACCGACCTCGCCGATCTCCTCGGAGAGCTTGAGGATCCGCAGCAGTCGCTCCTCCTGGGGCGACTGCGTGCTCTGCTCGTCAAGCCATGCGACCAGGTGGTCGACGCTCTCCCAGATCCGGCTGTCCATGCGGTGCTGCTCCTGCTCCCGTTGCGGTGTCGTTGGTGCTGCCACCGTACGGGAGCGGGGAGCGGGGGACGGCGGGTGGCGGGTGGCGGGCCGGGGCTGTCCGGCCCGCCCGGTCAGCGGGCGCTGATCTTCACGTTGCGGATGTTCACCGGGAGCGTGGGGAAGCCGTCGCCCGGGTTGTTCTGGTCGTCCTCGCCGCCGGCGGCGATCTTCTGGAGCACGTCCAGGCCGGCGGTGATCCGGCCGAAGGGCGTGTAGGCGGGGGAGAGCTTGGTGTCCTTCCAGACGAAGAAGAACTGGCTGCCGTTGGTGTTCGGACCGGCGTTGGCCATGGCCACGGTTCCGGCCGGGTAGGTGGCGCCGGTCAGGTTCTCGTCCGGGAAGGAGTAGCCCGGACCGCCGCTGCCCGTGCCGGTCGGGTCGCCGCACTGGAGGACGTAGATCCGCTGGGTGGTGAGGCGGTGGCAGTGGCTGCGGTCGAAGTAGTCGTGCTCGGCGAGGAACCGGAACGAGAAGGTGGTGCAGGGCGCCTTGTCGGTCAGCGCCTCGAAGGTGATCTGGCCCTGGCTGGTCCGCAGTGTCGCGCGGTAGGGCTTCGCCGCCTTCTTGGCGTCGAACACCGGGATGCCCTTGAAGTTGTCGGCCGGGACGGCCGGTGTGTAGGTGCAGCCGGCGGTGGGGGTGCCGGCCGCGGGGGCGTCCGCGACGGCGGTGCCGGTGCTCGCCACGAGCGGGAGGACGGTGGCGGCGGCGACCAGCGCCCAGTGCGTGCGCTTCACGTGACGGACCTTCCGGGGAGTGGTGGACGGCAGGGTTGTCATGGGTGCATCATCCACGGCCGGATGGGGATGCGGTAGGGGTTGGGGCGGCCGTGGCTCCTCGGACGGCAGTGGTGTGATGGCTTGTCAGTTCTGTTCCGTGGTGGTCGTGATGGTTGCGGTGGTGGTGAAGAGCCCGGCGCGTGCGGCCAGGGCCGCGGCGTCGGCGGCCCGCTCGGCGGTGCGGGCGTCCAGGGGCTCGCCGGAGACGAACAGGCGATAGTAGAGCGGTGCGGTGGCGGCCCGGATCACCTCGGCGCCGTCCGTCCCCGTGGGGAGCTCGCCCCGGGCCACGGCCCGTTCGGCCACATCGGCGGCCTGGCGGTGCCGGGCCGCGAAGAAGGCGCGGAGGGCGGCCGCGCCGGCGTCCGAGCGCTGGGCGGCGGAGATCAGCGCTATCGGTGTGGGGCCGAGCACCGGGTCGGTGAAGACGCTGAACACCTCCTGGGTGATCCGGCGGAGGTCCTGTTGGAGCTCTCCGGTGTCGGGCAGGGGCCAGGGCTGGTCGGCGGAGGCGGTCAGGGCGTCGGCGACCAGGCCGTCCACTCCGCCCCAGCGTCGGTAGAGGGTCGCCTTGTGGGCGCCGGAGCGGGTGGCGACCGCCTCGACGGTGAGGTCGTCGTACCCCTTCTCGGTGACTTCGGCGAGCGTCGCGGCGACCACCTCCGCCCGGACCCGGGCGCTGCGGCCGCCCGGGCGCGGGGTGGGGGTGCGGGGTTCCGGCGCGGGGTGGGTGGCCTCAGTCAAAGTCGACTCCGGTCGCGTCAGGGATTGCTGTGGCGTGACGGTCGCGCCGTGGTCATCGTAATGCGACTCAAGTTGCATTACGAGCAGAGTCTGCCCGCCCGCCGTGGCCACCTGCTCGTCGCCCGACCCATCGGTGCCCGCGCGGGGCATTGATCATCGGCGGCCCGGTGCGCGAGGATGGCGCACCTTCGCTCCACGCTCCACCTCGTCCGCCGCCGGGCTCTCCGCCCGGCTTTTGGGTCCGTCCGACGCCGTACGGTACTCGCGCCCGCCGGTTCCGTCCGTTCGGAGGGATCTTTCGCATGTCAGCCTCCTTGTCCGACCTGCCCGAGGGTTCGTCCTCGTCGGTCCTTCGTGATCTTCCGGTCCTGCTCGTGGCCGTGGTGTGGGGATCGAGCTTCCTCGCCGTCCAGCGCGTGGCCGAGCCCGGGACGGTCGTGGCGATGCTCGTGCTGCGGTTCGGGCTGGTGCTGCCGCTGCTCGGGATGGTCGCCTGGCGCGCCCTACGGAGGCTGAGCCGCGCCGAGTGGCTCGGCGGTGCCGCACTGGGGCTGGTGCTCAGCGGGATCTTCCTGCTGGAGACCTACGGAGCCGTGCACACCTCCGCGACCAACGCCGGACTGATCATCAGCCTCGCCATGGTGCTCACCCCGCTCGGCGAGAGCGCCCTCGGCCGGACCGCACCACCGAAGGCCTTCCTCGCGGCCGCCGGGCTGGCCGTCCTTGGTGTCGCCCTGCTCACCGGCGACGGCGGGCTGCGCCCTCCGACGCTCGGAGATCTGCTGGTGCTGGGCGCCGCCCTCGTCCGCTCGGCGTACGTCCTCGCGATGGCCCGCACCCGAGCCGTCCGCGACACCGACATGCTCGCCGTCACCTGGGTCCAACTCGCCGTGGCCACCGGGGTGTTCTCCGTCGTCGCGCTGTCGGTCGGCCCTGCGCCGTGGACGGTCGCCCGTTCGTACGGAGCCGGCCAGTGGGCCTGGCTGCTGCATCTGTCCTTGTTCTGCACTCTGTTCGCCTTCTTCGTTCAGATGTGGGCCGTGCGGGCCACGTCGCCTTCGCGGGTGAGCCTGTTGCTCGGCACCGAGCCGTTGTGGGCCGCCGTCTTCGGGATCACCCTGGCCGGGAACCGGATGGGCCCGCTCGCCCTGCTCGGCGGAGCCCTGGTGCTGGTCGCGACGGAGTGGGGTCGGCGCACGGCCCCCGCGCCGGCCCCCGCGCCGGCCCTGATCCGGAACGAGGACGAGGGCGAGGACGAGGGCGCGAGCGAGGGCGCGAGCGGGAGGGATGCGGTGGGGCCGAGCGCGGAGCCGGCCCAGGTGTGACCGGCCGCCCTCGTCACCGGTGCCGCCACATCGTCCGGCGGGCGTAGTCGAGGGTGACCGCACCGAGCAGCGGGCCCCAGGCGACCAGGGGCAGGTAGGCGAGCGTCATCACCACGCCGGCGAGACCGTGCGGAGAATCCGGTTCGGCCAGGTTGCGGGCCCAACCGCCGAGGAGTGCGCTCGTACCGAGAGAGGTGAGGATCACCGAGCCCAGCAACGCCGGGACGATCGCGGCGAGTGGCCGGACCCGACGGCCGCCCAGCAGCGGTATCCACCGGGGTGCCACCAGCCCCCAGGGCCGGACCAGGCCCAGGGTCAGGAAGGCCAGCGACTCGGCCAGGGCGCTCAGCGCCACGCAGTAGAGCGTGCCCCAGCCCGGCTGGTGCTCGGCGTACCCGGCGAGCGTCGCGCCGCTGAAGCCGACCGGGACGCCGAAGCCGAAGGCGATCCGCCACAGCCCCGAGGGGACGGTGGTCAGGACGGCGGCCTTGGCGGCGAGCCGGGCCCAGCGCGGTGCGGGCGGGACGTCCGGGGCGGCCGCCGCGGCCCGGTGGGCAGTGCCGCGGGCGTTGATCACGAGCTTCGACATGGTGGTGGACTCCCTTCGGCTCCGGCCTCCGTGGCCGGTGCGACGACTCAAGACTGGAGCCCCGCCAGGGGTTCGCGGCAGATGCCGATCGGGCTGTTCCTCCTGCTCAACCCGCCTTTGAAATATGCCGATCGGCACAGGCGCGACGCATGGGCGGCGTCGTAATGTGACGGCAGTCGAGGAGTCGAGGGAGGTGGTGACGATGACTCAGATCCTTTCCGGGGTCGTCCTGGTACTGGTGCCGATCGTCTGGTCGGTGCGGCGGCGGTACGGGGCGGCGGCCGTGACCATGGCGCTCGGGGCGGCGTCGGTCGCGGTCACGGCCGCCGTCTGGTTCCTCGGCCGCTGGGCGGAGGGGCAGCGCTGGGCCGGGCTGCTGGGCCTGGTGGAGCTGGCCGTCCTGCTGCTGTCGGTGGTCGTCGGCCTGCGCGCCGAGGACGGCCCGTGGTGTGCGGCGGCCGCCTGGACGGCCTGCGGAGCGGTCGCCCTCTGGCCGTCCCGGTTCGTGTTCATCGAGGGGCCCGCGGACACGCTCACGCTCTTCGGGTTCGGATCGATGCTCTCGCTGCCGGCCGTGCTTATCGGGCTCTACCTGCGGGGCCTGGACGAGGTGCGCAACAAGGCGGTGGCCGAGGCCAGGCGGGCACAGCGGCTGGAGCTGGCCCACGACCTGCACGACTTCGTGGCGCACGATGTCAGCGGCATGGTCGCCCAGGCCCAGGCGGGGGCCTACCTGGCCGGGATCGATCCGGCCCGGGCGGCGGAGATGTTCCAGCGAATAGAGCAGGCCGGGCAGCGGGCACTGGCCTCGCTGGACCGGACGGTACAGCTGCTGCGCAGCGAGGAGGGCGGAGGCCGTGGTCCGCAGCCCGGACTCGCCGAACTCGCCGAGGTGGCCGAGCGGTTCACCGCGACGGGTGGAGCCGAGGTCCGTCTGGAGCTGCCGGAGGAGCCGGTGCCGCGCGAGGTGGAGGGCACCGTCCACCGGATCGTGGTCGAGTCCCTGACCAATGTCCGGCGGCATGCTCCGGCCGCGCGGGAGATCGAGATCCGGGCCCGCCGCAGCGGCGGGCGGCTGGAGCTGACGGTGACCAACGACGGTCGGTCGCCGGGTCCGGCAGGGCGGCCGCGCCGGGGCGGCGGCAGCGGCCTGCCGGGCTTGGCGGCCCGGGTCGAGGCCCTCGGAGGTTCGCTGGAAGCCGGCCCGCACGAGCGGGAGGCCTGGCGGGTGACGGCGGTGCTGCCACTGGAGGTGGCCGGTGCGGGGCCGGCGAGTGCGTAGGAGCCGAGGCGGGACGGGGAGCGGGGAGGTACGGAGATGGGCAGCGGCACAGGGCCGATTCGGATCCTGATCGCGGACGACCAGGCGGACGTGCGCAGTGCGTTCCGGATGATCCTGGACGTTCAGCCGGACATGGTGGTGGTGGCGGAGGCGGCAGACGGTGCCGCTGCGGTGCAGGAGGCCAGGAGGCTGCGGCCGGATGTGGTGCTCGCGGACATCCGGATGCCGAAGCTCGACGGTCTGGAGGTCACACGGCAGCTGGCCGACCAGTGCAAGGTGATCGTGGTGACCACCTTCGACCTGGACGAGTACGTGCACACGGCACTGCGGCACGGGGCGGCCGGATTCCTGCTGAAGCGGTCGGGGCCGGTGCTGCTGATCGAGGCGGTCCGGGCGGCGATGGCGGGGGACGCGTTGATCAGCCCGCAGATCACCGTCCGGCTCCTGCGGCACATGGCACTCCCGGGTGCGGAGCCGGTGCCCGGGCGGGGCGGCGCCAAGGCGGCCGCGGTGGCTCCGCAGTCGACGGCCGGCCCGACGGAGGAACTGACCACGAGGGAAAGGGAGATCGCCGAGCTGGTGGCGGACGGCGCGACCAACGCCGAGATCGGCGCGGGGCTGTTCATCTCGCCGGGGACGGTGAAGAACCACCTCGCCAATATCCAGCGCAAGATCGGAGCCCGTAACCGGGTGGGCATCGCGGCCTGGATCTGGGAGCAGGCGGCGGGCCGCCAGTAGCCGGCCCCAGCCCGGGGCGAGCGCCCGGGGCAGTCCGCACCCCGCCTGCCCCCACCCCCACCCCCCTGCCCCACCCTGTCCTGCGCGCCTCCCCCTGCGCGCTCTCCCCTGCGGGCCTCCACCGGGCACCCCCGCCTGCGCGCCTCCCCCTGCGCGCCTCCCCCTGCGCGCCCTCCCCTGCGGGCCTCCACCGGGTACCCCCGCCTGCGCGCCCCGGCCCGCTCGAAATGCCGGCCTGAGGCGGGCCTGTCCGAGGCGACACGGAGGCGACACCGAGGCGACACGGAGGCGGCACGTGGAGGTGCCCGGTGGAGGAATCGGGCGGCTGGGGGAGCGGCAGGGGAACCCCGTTCAACGACAAGCTCGCGCGCTTGTGAACGAAGGGTCAAGCGAGCGTTCGGACCCCCGCCACCCCTGCGAGTGAGCCTCTATAACACGTCAACATGACGCCTGGAAATTTGCTCGGTCCGACGCATAGTTGATATAGGAACACGCCCCTGACCTGCCGCTTCACAAGTAAATGCGACTGCTTGTGATCATTTGACTGCTTTGCGTCGACAAATCTGGGCATGTTCATATTCGACCCCATTCGAAGGGTGTCGTAGATCACAAAGGTGACCGTGAACTGCGTGTCGCAGATCACAAGCCGACGGGCATAGGATGCGCTCGTTCCAGGCTTTGTGAACTGCCTCACATGAGGTGGATCTCGGGAACTGGAACGCGGGTTCACCTCTGTGTGACCCGCCGGTTCCGATCTGCAGTCAAGGACGACTGGACGGAGGGAGCGGGGGCTATGAATGCCTACGCGCCGATCCTCGTACTCGGTGCCATCGCGGCGGCGTTCGCGGTCGGCTCCGTCGTGATGGCCTCACTCACCGGCCCCAAGCGCTACAACCGGGCCAAGTTGGAGGCGTACGAGTGCGGCATCGAGCCGACACCGCAGCCCGTGGGCGGCGGTCGGTTCCCGATCAAGTACTACCTGACGGCGATGCTCTTCATCGTCTTCGACATCGAGATCGTCTTCCTCTACCCCTGGGCGGTGACCTTCGACGCCCTGGGGATCTTCGGGCTGGTCGAGATGCTCCTGTTCATCGCCACCGTCTTCGTCGCGTACGCCTACGTGTGGCGGCGCGGCGGCCTGGAGTGGGACTGAGCGCGGGGTGGTCCGAGCGCGGGGTGGTGACCCCACCCGTCCGCCGGCTGCGCGCCCGCTTGTGAACGAGCGGACAAGCCAGAACCGGCCCACGTATCAGCGGACTCGAGGGCATTGAGAGGGATCTGATGGGAATCGAGGAGAAGCTGCCGAGCGGCTTTCTGCTCACGACGGTGGAGACGGCCGCCGGCTGGGTGCGCAAGGCGTCACTCTTCCCGGCCACCTTCGGTCTGGCCTGCTGCGCGATCGAGATGATGACCACCGGGGCGGGCCGCTACGACCTGGCCCGGTTCGGCATGGAGGTCTTCCGGGGCTCCCCCCGGCAGGCCGATCTGATGATCGTGGCGGGGCGGGTGAGTCAGAAGATGGCCCCGGTGCTGCGCCAGGTGTACGACCAGATGCCCAACCCCAAGTGGGTCATCTCGATGGGTGTCTGCGCCTCGTCCGGCGGGATGTTCAACAACTACGCGATCGTCCAGGGCGTCGACCACATCGTGCCGGTGGACATCTACCTGCCCGGCTGTCCGCCCCGTCCGGAGATGCTGATGGACGCCATCCTGAAGCTGCACGACAAGATCCAGCACGAGCCGCTGGGCGTGAACAGGCGCCGGGCCGAGGAGCTCGGTGAGGCGCTCGCCCTGAAGGCCACCCCGATCAGCGAGATGCGGGGGCAGCTGCGATGAACGACCAGGTACCCGAGACCCGCCGCGAGCAGCCGGTCCGCGAGATCCCGGTCGAGGTGGTCGGCCGCCGCCAGGGCATGTTCGGTGCCACGGGCAGCGGCGACACCTCCGGCTTCGGCGGTCTGGCCGCCCCGATCGTGCTGCCCGGTCCGAGCGAACGCCCGTACGGCGGCTGGTTCGACGAGGTCGCCGACGAGCTGGAGGGCGCCCTGGAGGAGCAGGGCCTGGACCCGGTCGAGGTGATCGAGAGGACCGTGGTCGACCGCGGCGAGCTCACCTTCCACATCGACCGCGACCACCTGCTGGGGACCGCCCGCATCCTCCGCGACGACCCGGCGCTGCGCTTCGAGCTGTGCCTGGGCGTGAGCGGCGTGCACTACCCCGGCGACAAGGGCCGCGAGCTGCACGCGGTCTACCACCTGCGCTCGATCACCCACGGCCGGCTGATCCGGCTGGAAGTCACCGCACCCGACGCCGACCCGCGCATCCCCTCCGTGGTGAGCGTCTACCCGACCAACGACTGGCACGAGCGCGAGGCCTACGACTTCTTCGGCCTGGTCTTCGAGGGCCACCCCGCGCTCACCCGGATCATGATGCCGGACGACTGGCTGGGCCACCCGCAGCGCAAGGACTACCCGCTCGGCGGCATCCCCGTCGAGTACAAGGGCGCCCAGATCCCGGCTCCCGACCAGCGGAGGTCGTACAGCTGATGAACACCCAGCACTTTGGAGAGACCGAGGAAGCGGACGCCCGCGATACCACCGAGGGTCGGGTCTTCACCGTCACCGGCGGTGACTGGGGCGAGGTGGTCGAGGCGGTCGGCCGGGCCGACGACGAGCGCATCATCGTCAACATGGGCCCCCAGCACCCGTCCACCCACGGCGTGCTGCGGCTGATCCTGGAGATCGACGGCGAGACGGTGAAGGAGGCCCGCTGCGGCATCGGCTACCTCCACACCGGCATCGAGAAGAACATGGAGTTCCGCAGCTGGGTCCAGGGCACCACCTTCGTGACCCGCATGGACTACCTGACCCCGCTGTTCAACGAGACCGCCTACTGCCTGGCGGTCGAGAAGCTGCTCGGCATCACCGGCGACGTCCCGGACCGCGCCAGCGTCATCCGCGTGATGATGATGGAGCTCAACCGGATCGCCTCGCACCTGGTCTGCCTGGCCACCGGCGGCATGGAGATCGGCTCCACCACCCTGATGATCTACGGCTTCCGGGACCGCGAGCTGATCCTGGACGTCTTCGAGCTGGTCACCGGTCTGCGCATGAACCACGCGTACGTGCGCCCCGGCGGTCTCGCCCAGGACCTGCCGCCCGGCGCCGTCGACCAGATCCGCGAGGCGGTCAAGGTCTTCCGCTCCCGGATGCACGAGTACGACAAACTCGCCACCGGCAACCCGGTGTTCAAGGCCCGCCTGGTCGACGTCGGCTTCCTGGACCTGCCCGGCTGTCTGGCCCTCGGCGCCACCGGCCCGATCCTGCGCGCCACCGGCCTGCCGCACGACCTGCGCAAGACCGACCCGTACTGCGGCTACCAGGACTACGACTTCGAGGTCGCGATCGCCGACAGCGCCGACTCCTACGGCCGCTTCCTGATCCGCCTGGAGGAGATGAAGCAGTCGCTGCGGATCGTCGAGCAGTGCCTGGACCGGCTGCGTCCGGGCCCGGTCATGGTGGCCGACAAGAAGATCGCCTGGCCCGCCCAACTGGCCGTCGGCCCGGACGGGCTGGGCAACTCCCTCGACCACATCCGCAAGATCATGGGCACCTCGATGGAGGCCCTGATCCACCACTTCAAGCTGGTCACCGAGGGCTTCCGGGTCCCGGTCGGCCAGGCGTACGTGGCGGTCGAGTCGCCCAAGGGCGAGCTGGGCGTGCACGTGGTCAGCGACGGCGGGACGCGCCCGTACCGGGTCCATTTCCGGGATCCGTCGTTCACCAATCTGCAGACGATGGCGGCGATGTGCGAGGGCGGCCAGGTGGCCGACGTGATCGTCGCGGTGGCCGGGATCGACCCGGTGATGGGAGGCGTGGACCGGTGACCAACGTCGAACTCGGACTGCCGGCACTGCCGGCCGCACCGTACCCCGAGGAGGTGCACGCCAGGCTGGCCGCCGACTCCGCCGAGCTGATCGCCCGCTACCCGCAGCCACGCTCGGCGCTGCTGCCGCTGCTGCACCTGGTGCAGGCCGAGGAGGGTTTCGTCAGCCCGACCGGGATCCGCTTCTGCGCCGAACAGCTGGACCTCACCACCGCCGAGGTCACCGCGGTCGCGACCTTCTACACCATGTACCGGCGCCGCCCGGCCGGGAAGTACCACGTCGGGGTCTGCACCAACACCCTGTGCGCGGTGCTCGGCGGCGACCAGATCTTCGCCGAGCTCCAGGAGCACCTGGGTGTCCGCAACAACGAGACCACCGAGGACGGCGAGGTCTCGATCGAGCACATCGAGTGCAACGCGGCCTGCGACTACGCGCCCGTGGTGATGGTCAACTGGGAGTTCTTCGACAACCAGACCCCGGAGAGCGCCCGGCAGCTGGTCGACGACCTGCGTGCCGGCCGTGAGGTCCGGCCCACCCGCGGCGCCCGGCTGTGCGGCTTCAAGGAGACCGCCCGGATCCTGGCCGGCTTCCCGGACGAGCGCCCGGGCGCCAACGACGAGTCCGGAGCCGGGGGCGCGCCGTCCCTGGCCGGTCTACGGCTGGCCCGCGGCGAGGCGCTGCCCGGCACCGCCGGCACCAAGGTGGTCTCCCCCCGCCCCGCGTCCCCCCGCCACGAGGGCAGCGGCCCGGCGAACAACGGCCAGGCAAGCACCGGCCAGGCGAACAACGGCCCGGCAAGCAACGGCCAGGCAAGCAACCCCCAGGCGGGCAACAGCCAGACGAACAACGGCCAGGTGGGCAAGGGCCAGGAAGGGAGCGAAGCGTGATGACCTCCGCCGAGCCGGCCGAGAAGCTGCTCACCCCGGTCCTGTCCGACTCCTGGGACGACAGCCGCCCCTGGACGCTCGACACCTACCGCCGCCACCACGGCTACGAGGGCCTCAAGGCGGCCCTCGCCATGCCGCCGGACGACGTGATCGCCCTGGTCAAGGAAGCCGGCCTGCGCGGCCGCGGCGGTGCCGGCTTCCCGACCGGCATGAAGTGGCAGTTCATCCCGCAGAACGACGGCAAGCCGCACTACCTGGTGGTCAACGCGGACGAGTCCGAGCCGGGCACCTGCAAGGACATCCCGCTGCTGTTCGCCAACCCGCACGTGCTGATCGAGGGCATGATCATCGCCTCCTACGCGATCCGCTGCGACCACGCCTTCATCTACCTGCGCGGCGAGGTCGTCCCGGTGCTGCGCCGGCTGCACGCGGCCGTCGCCGAGGCGTACGGGGCCGGGCTGCTGGGCCGGAACATCCTCGGCTCGGGGATCGACCTCGACATCACCGTGCACGCCGGGGCCGGCGCCTACATCTGCGGCGAGGAGACGGCGCTGCTGGACTCGCTGGAGGGCCGCCGCGGCCAGCCGAGGCTGCGGCCCCCGTTCCCGGCGATCGCCGGCCTGTACGCCTGCCCGACGGTGGTCAACAACGTCGAGTCGATCGCCTCGGTGCCGCCGATCCTGTCCCGCGGCAAGGAGTGGTTCAAGGCCCTGGGCACCGAGAAGTCCCCCGGCTTCACGCTCTACTCGCTCTCCGGCCACGTCACCAACCCCGGCCAGTACGAGGCCCCGCTCGGCATCACGCTGCGCCAGCTGCTCGACCTCAGTGGCGGCATCCGCCCAGGGCACCGGCTGAAGTTCTGGACCCCGGGCGGCTCCTCCACCCCGATGTTCACCGACGAGCACCTCGACGTCCCGCTGGACTACGAGGGCGTCGGCGCGGCCGGCTCGATGCTCGGCACCAAGGCGCTCCAGGTCTTCGACGAGACCACCTGCGTGGTGCGGGCCGTCACCCGCTGGACGGAGTTCTACGCCCACGAGTCCTGCGGCAAGTGCACCCCCTGCCGCGAGGGCACCTACTGGCTGGTCCAGCTGCTGCAGCGGATCGAGGCGGGCGAGGGCGTCGACGGGGACCTGGAGAAGCTCCTCGACATCGCCGACAACATCAACGGCAAGTCCTTCTGCGCCCTGGGCGACGGCGCGGCCAGCCCGATCGTCTCCTCGCTCCAGCACTTCCGGGCCGAGTACGAGCAGCACCTGGCCGAGCGCCGCTGCCCGTTCGACCCGGCCGCCTCCACCGTCTGGGCCGACGGCCCCCGCCCCGGCCACCAGTCCGCCACCGAAAGGGAGGTGCACGCGTGACGATCACAGAGCCAACCGCCTCCGAGACCGCGGTCGAACTGGTCACGCTCACCGTCGACGGCGTCGAAGTGCGGGTCCCCAAGGGAACGTTGGTGATCAGGGCCGCCGAGACCATCGGCACCCAGATCCCGCGCTTCTGCGACCACCCGCTGCTCGATCCGGCCGGCGCCTGCCGTCAGTGCATCGTCGAGATCGAGGGCCAGCGCAAGCCGGTCGCCTCCTGCACCGTTCCGGTGGCCGAGGGCATGGTGGTGCGCACCCAGCTCAGCTCGCCGGTGGCCGAGAAGGCCCAGCGCGGCGTGATGGAGCTGCTGCTGATCAACCACCCGCTGGACTGCCCGGTCTGCGACAAGGGCGGCGAGTGCCCGCTGCAGAACCAGGCGATGACCAGCGGCGCCGCCGATTCCCGCTTCGAGGGGATGAAGCGCACCTACGAGAAGCCGGTGCCGATCAGCAGCCAGGTGCTGCTGGACCGCGAGCGCTGCGTGCTGTGCGCGCGCTGCACCCGCTTCTCGCAGCAGATCGCCGGGGACCCGTTCATCGACCTGGTGGAGCGCGGGGCACTGCAGCAGGTCGGCACCGGCGAGGGCGACGACTTCGAGTCGTACTTCTCCGGGAACACCATCCAGATCTGCCCGGTGGGCGCGTTGACCTCGGCGGCGTACCGGTTCCGCTCGCGCCCCTTCGACCTGGTCTCCTCGCCGAGCGTGTGCGAGCACTGCGCCTCGGGCTGCGCGCAGCGCACCGATCACCGGCGCGGCAAGGTGCTGCGCCGGCTGGCGGGCGAGGACCCGGCGGTGAACGAGGAGTGGAACTGCGACAAGGGCCGCTTCGCCTTCCGCTACGCCCAGCAGCGCGACCGGCTGACCACCCCGCTGGTGCGGGTGGACGGTGAGCTGGTGCCGGCCTCCTGGCCGGAGGCGCTGGCCCGGGCGGCCGAGGGGCTGCGCGGGGCCCGGACCGGGGTGCTGGCCGGCGGCCGGGTGACGGTCGAGGACGCCTACGCGTACGGGAAGTTCGCGCGGGTGGTGCTCGGCACCAACGACGTGGACTTCCGGGCCCGACCGCACAGCGGTGAGGAGGCGGACTTCCTGGCCGCGGCGGTGGCCGGGCGGGGCGTCGACGTGAACGGCGCCGGCGTGGCGTACGAGGACCTCGACCGGGCGCCGGCGGTGCTGCTGGCGGGCTTCGAGCCGGAGGAGGAGTCGCCGATCGTCTTCCTGCGGTTGCGCAAGGCGACCAGGGCGACGGGCCTGAAGGTGTTCTCGGTGGCCGCGTTCGGTTCCCGGGGCCTGGCGAAGCTGCGCGGCGCGCTGCTGCCGGCCGCCCCCGGCACCGAGCCGGAGTGGTTCGCGGCGCTGGCGGCGGACGAGCCGCTGAACGACGACGCGGGCCGGGCGGCGGAACTGCTGCGCGCCCCGGGTGCGGTGATCCTGGTGGGCGAGCGGCTGGCCGCCGTCCCGGGCGGGCCGACGGCGGTGCTGCGCCTGGCGCACGCGACCGGCGCCAGGCTCGCCTGGGTGCCGCGCCGGGCCGGTGAGCGCGGGGCCGTGGAGGCGGGCGCGCTGCCGGGCCTGCTGCCCGGCGGCCGTCCGGTGGCCGCCGCGGCGGCCCGGGCGGAGGCGGCCGAGCTGTGGGGCGGGGCCGAGCTGCCGTCCCGGCCGGGCCGGGACACCGACGGGATCCTGGCGGCGGTCGTGGCCGGAGAGCTGGACGCGCTGCTGGTCGGCGGCGTGGACCCGGACGACCTGCCGGACCCCGCGCTGGCCGACGAGGCGCTGGCGGCGGTGCCGTTCCTGGTGTCGTTGGAACTGCGGCCCTCGGCGGTGACGGCGCGCGCCGACGTGGTGCTGCCGGTGGCTGCGGCGGCGGAGAAGGCCGGCACCTTCCTGGACTGGGAGGGCCGGGTGCGGATGTTCGAGGCCGCGCTCAAGCCGGACCAGCAGATGGGCCGTCACCTTCAGTCGGACCTGCGGGTGCTGAGCATGCTGGCGGACGCGTTGGGCGGGCGGCTGGGACTGCCGGACGTCCGGGCGGCCCGGCTGGAGCTGGACCGCTTCGCCCCCTGGGAGGGCGACCGCACGGCCGACCCGGCGGCTCACCCCGGCCCGCTGCCCCGGCCGGCCGCCGGCCAGGCGGTGCTGGCGGGTTGGCGCCTGCTGCTGGACAACGGCGCGCTGCAGCAGGGGGATCCGCACCTGGCGGGCACCCGGCACCGGGCGGTGGCCCGGATCTCGGCGGAGACGGCCAAGGAGATCGGCGCGGAGGCGGCCGGGGCCCTGCGGCTGACCGGCCCGGCCGGATCGCTGACCCTGCCGCTGGAGGTCACCGACTCGATCCCGGACCGCACGGTCTGGGTCCCGCTCGGCTCCACTCCGGGCGGTGCCCCGCGCGCGCTCGGCACCACCGTCGGCCACCTGGTCACGATCGCCGCGGCCGAGGCGGAGCCCGAGCCCGCGGTCGAGGCCGATCCCGGCCCGACGACACAGGACGGGGCGGCACCGGACGGGGCGGCACCGGACGGGGCGACACCCGACCGGGCGGCGCAGGACGAGCAGGAACAGGACGAGTCGGCCCAGGCGCAGGCCCAGGCCGGTTCGACCGTGGACGGGACCGCGGGAGAAGGGGAGGACCGATGACTCCGCAGCCGTACGAGACGCTCCACTTCTTCGGGCAGGACCCGTGGTGGCTGGTGCTGCTGAAGGCGGTGTTCTGCTTCGCCTTCCTGGTCCTGACGGTGCTGATCGCGATCGTCTGGGAGCGCAAGGTGGTGGCCTGGATGCAGCTGCGCATCGGGCCCAACCGGCACGGCCCGTGGGGCATGCTGCAGTCGCTGGCGGACGGCGTGAAGCTGGCGCTGAAGGAAGACCTGGTGGTCAAGGGCTCGGACAAGGTGGTCTACATCCTGGCCCCGATCGTCTGCGCCATCCCCGCGTTCATGGCCTTCGCGGTGATCCCGTTCGGCCCGGCCGGCAACGAGGTGTCGATCTTCGGCACTCGCACGCCGCTCCAGCTGACGGACTTCCCGGTGGCGTTGCTGTACGTCCTGGCGACGGCCGCGGTGGGCATCTACGGCATCGTGCTGGCGGGCTGGTCCTCGGGTTCGACGTACCCGCTGCTGGGCGGGCTGCGCTCGTCCGCGCAGATGATCAGCTACGAGATCGCGATGGGCCTGTCCTTCGCGGCGGTGTTCATCTACTCGGGTTCGATGTCGACCTCGGAGATCGTGGCGCACCAGCAGCCGACGTGGTTCGCGGCGCTGCTGCCGGTGTCGTTCATCGTCTACATCATCGCGATGGTCGGCGAGACCAACCGGGCGCCGTTCGACCTCCCGGAGGCCGAGGGCGAGCTGGTCGGCGGCTTCAACACCGAGTACTCCTCGCTGAAGTTCGCGATGTTCATGCTGGCCGAGTACGTGAACATGGTGACGGTCTCGGCGGTGGCCTCGACCCTCTTCCTGGGCGGCTGGCGGGCCCCGTGGCCGGTGTCGACGTTCTGGGAGGGCGCCAACCACGGCTGGTGGCCGATGCTGTGGATCACGCTGAAGATCCAGTTGCTGCTGTTCTTCTTCATCTGGCTGCGCGGCACGCTGCCCCGGTTCCGCTACGACCAGTTCATGAAGCTGGGCTGGAAGGTGCTGATCCCGGTCTCGCTGGTGTGGCTGGTGCTGATCGCGAGCGTGCGGGCGCTGCGCAACGAGGGCTACGACTTCGGCGAGGTGGTGCTGTACGTGGGCGCGCCGGTCGGCGTGATCCTGCTGCTGGCGCTGCTGCGGGACTTCCTGAGGAAGCAGCCCGAACCCGAGGTCACTCCGCCCGCCGATTTCGACCCGATGGCGGGCGGCTATCCGGTCCCGCCGCTGCCCGGCCAGGTGCTCCCGCCGGTGCCGCGCCGGCGCAGCCGCGCCCCGAAGCAACTCCAGGACGCCCTCAACGGGGCCGACCATTCCGAAGGGAGCTGAACCGAGATGTCCGACCAGTCCGATCGTACGGGCCGCTCCGAACGGGCCGACCGTCCGTCGATCCTCGGCCCGGCCGCCGGCTTCGGCGTGACCTTCAAGGCCATGTTCAAGAAGCGGCTCACCGAGCAGTACCCGGAGCAGAAGAAGCCCACCGCTCCGCGCTTCCACGGCCGCCACCAGCTGAACCGGCACCCGGACGGCCTGGAGAAGTGCGTCGGCTGCGAGCTGTGCGCGTGGGCCTGCCCGGCCGACGCGATCTACGTGGAGGGCGCGGACAACCGGGACGAGGAGCGCTACTCCCCGGGTGAGCGCTACGGCGTGGTGTACCAGATCAACTACGCCCGTTGCATCCTGTGCGGGCTGTGCATCGAGGCCTGCCCGACCCGGGCGCTGACCATGACCAACGAGTACGAGCTGGCCGACTCCTCCCGGCGGGACCTGATCTTCACCAAGGAGCAGCTGCTGGTGGGCCTGTCCGAGGGCATGGTCGACACCCCGCACGCGATCTTCCCGGGCACCGACGAGGGCGCGTACTACCGGGGCGAGATCACCGCGGCGGCGCCGGGCACGGTCCAGCAGGAGCGCACCGACCGGGACCGGGAGGTGCAGCAGTGATCGCGCGGCTGGCGGAAGCGACCGGGACGACCTCGACGGGTGAGGCCGTCCAGTTCTGGGTGCTCGCGGTGATCGCGGTCGGCGGTGCGCTCGGCATGGTGCTGATGCGCAAGGCCGTGCACAGTGCGCTCTGCCTGGCGGCCACCATGCTGGCGCTGGCGGTCTGTTACATGGCCCAGGGCGCGGTGTTCCTGGGCGTGGTGCAGATCGTGGTCTACACCGGCGCGATCATGATGCTGTTCCTGTTCGTGGTGATGCTGGTCGGTGTCACCAGCGAGGATTCGCTGAAGGAGCAGCTGAAGGGCCAGCGGTTCGCCGCGGCGCTGTGCGGGCTGGGCTTCGGCGTGCTGCTGATCGCCGGGATCGCCAACGCGAAGCTGGACCACTTCACCGGGTTGTCCGAGGCGAACGCCGAGGGCAACGTGCCGGGCCTGGCCCGGCTGATCTTCACCCGGTACGTGTGGGCCTTCGAGGTCACCGGCGCGCTGCTGATCACCGCGGCGATCGGCGCGATGGTGCTGACCCACCGGGAGCACGTGAAGGCGCCGAAGACGCAGCGCGAGCTGGCGGCGCAGCGGATCATGGACAACATCCAGCTGCCGCCGCTGCCGGCGCCGGGCGTGTACGCGCGGCACAACGCGGTGGACGTCCCGGCGCTGCTGCCGGACGGCACGATCGCCGAGGACTCGGTGATGGCGACGCTGCGCGAGCGCGGCCAGGTCCGGGACGTCAGCCAGGCGATGCTGCAGCGGATGGCGGAGCTGGAGAACAGCACGGCGGACTGGTTGGGCCGTCCGTCCTCGGAGCGGCCGGCGGTGACGGCCCCGCGCAAGTCGCTGGAGCCGGTGCCGGCGAACGGCGAGCCGGTGCCGGCGAACAACGTGGAGCACCCGGCCGGCGAGGAGGGCGCGGAGTGAACCCGGTCAACTACCTCTACCTGTCGGCCCTGTTGTTCACCATCGGCGCGGCCGGGGTGCTGATCCGGCGCAACGCGATCGTGCTGTTCATGTGCGTGGAGCTGATGCTGAACGCCTCGAACCTCGCCCTGGTGACCTTCTCCCGGCTGCACGGGACCCTGGACGGCCAGATCATCGCGTTCTTCACGATGGTGGTGGCGGCGGCCGAGGTCGTGGTCGGCCTCGCCATCATCGTCTCCATCTTCCGGACCAGGCACTCCGCTTCGGTCGACGACAGCAACCTGATGAAGCTGTAGGCGGAGGACCTTCGGTGAACTCTCTCATTCCGCTGCTGGTGGCGGCTCCACTGGCCGGTGCCGCCCTGCTGCTGCTCGGCGGCCGGGTGCTGGACCGCTACGGCCACTGGCTGGCCACCGCGCTCGCTGCGCTCTCGTTCGGCTTCGGCCTGGCCCTGTTCTCGTCCATGCTCGGCCGTGACGCCGAGAACCGGGCGCTCACCGTGCACCTGTTCAGCTGGATCCCGGTGAACGGCTTCCAGGCCGACTTCTCCTTCCTGCTCGACCAGCTGTCGATGACCTTCGTCCTGCTGATCACCGGCGTCGGCACGCTGATCCACCTCTACTCGGTGGGCTACATGGCGCACGACGAGCGCCGGCGCCGTTTCTTCGCGTACCTGAACCTTTTCCTGGCCGCCATGCTGCTGCTGGTGGTCGCGGACAACTACCTGCTGCTGTACTTCGGCTGGGAGGGCGTGGGCCTGGCCTCGTACCTCCTGATCGGCTTCTGGCAGCACAAGCCGAGCGCGGCGACGGCGGCGAAGAAGGCCTTCATCGTCAACCGGGTCGGCGACATCGGCCTGTCCGTCGCGATCATGCTGATGTTCGCGGAGTTCGGCTCCTTCGCCTTCGGCCCCGTCTTCGGCGGTGCGCACGAGGCGAGCGAGGGCAAGCTGACGGCGATCGGTCTGATGCTGCTGCTGGCGGCCTGCGGCAAGTCGGCCCAGGTGCCTCTGCAGTCCTGGCTGGGGGACGCGATGGAGGGCCCGACTCCGGTGTCGGCGCTGATCCACGCGGCCACCATGGTGACCGCGGGCGTCTACCTGATCACCCGTTCCTCGGCGATCTTCGACCTGGCGCCGGACGCGCAGACCGCCGTGGTGGTGGTCGGCGCGGTCACGCTGCTGTTCGGTGCGATCGTCGGTTGCGCCAAGGACGACATCAAGAAGGCGTTGGCCGGCTCGACCATGTCGCAGATCGGCTACATGGTGCTGGCGGCCGGGCTCGGTCCGATCGGCTACGTCTTCGCGATCATGCACCTGGTGACCCACGGCTTCTTCAAGGCCGGGCTGTTCCTCGGCGCCGGGTCGGTCATGCACGGCATGAACGACGAGGTGAACATGCGTCACTACGGCGGCCTGCGCAAGTACATGCCGGTCACCTTCGTCACCTTCGGCCTCGGCTACCTGGCGATCATCGGCTTCCCCGGCCTGTCCGGTTTCTTCTCCAAGGACAAGATCATCGAGGCGGCCTTCGCCAAGGGCGGCACCGAGGGCTGGATCCTCGGGCTGTGCACGCTGGTCGGCGCGGCGATCACCGCGTTCTACATGACCCGGGTGATGGTGCTGACGTTCTTCGGCGAGAAGCGCTGGCAGCCGGCCGGTGGCACCGGCGGCTCCGCCGCGGGGGAGGGCGACCTGCCGCACCCGCACGAGTCGCCCAGGACCATGACGATCCCGATGGTCCTGCTGGCCTTCGGCTCGGTGTTCGCGGGCGGGCTGTTCGCCTTCAACGACTCCTTCCTGAAGTGGCTGGAGCCGGTCACCGGGTACGAGGAGGGCAACTCCCCGCTCGCCCCGCTGACCGTCACCCTGCTGACCACGGCCTGCATGCTGGCCGGCGTCGGCCTCGCCTACCTGATGTACGGGCGCTCGCCCGTCCCTGTGGTGCCGCCGGTCGGCTCCCCGCTCACCCGGGCCGCCCGCCGGGACCTGCTGCAGGACGACTTCAACCACGCGGTGCTGGTGCGGCCGGGCTCGGCGCTCGCCGCGGCGCTGGTCTTCTTCGACAGCCGCGGCCTGGACGGCGTGGTCAACGGCCTGGCCGCCGCGATCGGCGGGCTCTCCGGCCGGCTGCGGCGGATCCAGAACGGCTACGTCCGCTCCTACGCGCTCTCCATGTTCGGCGGCACGCTGGTGCTGGTCGCCACGACTCTCCTGATGAGGTCCACGTGATGACTCGTCCTGATATCCGTTGGGAGGGCAGGCCATGAGTGAGCGCAGCGAACGAACCGTCAAGCGGTGCGCGCGGACGGACGCCCCTGCCGGGCGCGGCGAGGTGGGCGCATGAGCGTCCTCCTGACCGCCACCTGCGCCGTGCCGGCGGCCGGCGCGGTGCTGACCGCGGCGCTGCCCGCCGGGTCCTCCGAGAGCCGGCGCCGGAACACCAAGGCCGTGGCGCTGGGCGTCTCGGCCGTCACCCTGGTGCTGGCCGCCGTGGTGGCGACCCGGTTCGACCCCCAGGGCGCCCGCTTCCAGTTGAACGAGTCGTACAGCTGGATCCGCTCCTTCGGCATCACCTTCTCGCTCGGCGTGGACGGCATCGGCGCGGTGCTCGCCCTGCTCACCGCCGTCCTCGTGCCGTTGGTGATCCTCGCCTCCTGGCACGACGCCGATCCGGGGCCGGCCGGTCCCGACGGCACCTTCGAGAACAGCAGGAGGACCCAGGGCTTCTTCGCCCTGATCCTGGCGGTGGAGGCGATGGTGGTCGTCTCCTTCTACGCCACCGACGTCTTCGTCTTCTACGTGTTCTTCGAAGCCATGCTGATCCCGATGTACTTCCTGATCGGCGGCTTCGGCGACCGGGCGGGCGGCCCCGAGTCGGCGCGTCAGCGCTCCTACGCGGCCGTGAAGTTCCTGCTCTACAACCTGCTCGGCGGCCTGGTGATGCTGGCGGCCGTGATCGGCCTGTACGTGATCGCGCAGGACCAGGGCTTCGGCACCTTCGACCTGCCGACGCTGACCTCGGCGATCGCCGACGGCCGGCTCCAGCTGACCGGCACCGCCGAGAAGGCGCTGTTCCTGGGCTTCTTCTTCGCCTTCGCGGTGAAGGCCCCGCTGTGGCCGTTGCACACCTGGCTGCCGAACGCGATGGGCGAGTCCACCGCCGGCACCGCGGTGCTGATCACCGCCGTGGTGGACAAGGTCGGCACCTTCGCGATGCTGCGCTTCTGCCTCGGGCTGTTCCCGGACGCCTCGAAGACCTTCGCCCCGGCGATCCTGGTCCTCGCGCTGATCGGGATCGTCTACGGCGCGCTGCTGGCGGTCGGGCAGAAGGACATCAAGCGCCTGGTGGCGTACGCCTCGATCTCGCACTTCGGCTTCATCATCATGGGCATCTTCGCGCTGACCAGCCAGGGCCAGAGCGGCGCCACCCTCTACATGGTCAACCACGGCCTGTCCACGGCGGCGTGGATGCTGGTGGCCGGCTTCCTGATCTCCCGTCGCGGTTCGCGGCTGATCGCCGACTACGGCGGTGTGCAGAAGGTCGCCCCGGTGCTCGCCGGGACGTTCCTGATCGGCAGTCTGGCCACCCTGTCGCTGCCCGGGCTCGCCCCCTTCGTCAGCGAGTTCCTGGTGCTCGTGGGCACCTTCACCCGCTACCCGGCGATCGGCGTCGTGGCCACCTTCGGCATCGTGCTGGCCGCGCTGTACGCCCTGCTGCTGTACCAGCGCACCATGACCGGCCCGGTGAAGGACGGGGTGCGCACGATGCCCGACCTCAAGGCCCGGGAACTCGCCGTGGTCGGCCCGCTGGTGGCGCTGACCATCCTGCTCGGCGTCTACCCCAAGCCGCTCACCGACCTGGTCAACCCCTCGGTGAACGCGACGCTCTCGCAGATCCACCAGACCGACCCGGCGCCGGCCCACCCGGTCGCCGCCACCTCAGGAGGTGAGCAGAAGTGAGCGCCACCGCGATGCTCGCCGCCGCGGGCGGCAACACCCCCAGCATTCCGGCGCCGCACATCGAGTACGGCCAGCTCTCGCCGATGCTCGTGGTGTTCGCCGCCGCCGTGGCCGGCGTCCTGGTGGAGGCCTTCGTGCCCCGCCGGTACCGGCACTGGACCCAGGTGACGCTCGCGCTGGCCGGGCTGGTCGGCGCCTTCGTCGCCGTGGTGGTGCTGGCCGTGCAGAGCCACGGCTTCACCCGGATCGACCTGCTGGCCATGGAGTCGGTCGCGATGGACGGCCCGGCACTGTTCCTCCAGGGCGTGATCCTGCTGGCCTCCGTGGTCGCGGTGCTCACCTACGCCGAGCGCAGGCTGGAGCCGAAGGCCGGCGGCCTGCCCGCCGACGCCTTCGCCTCCCAGGCCGCCGCCACCCCCGGCGGCGAGCAGGAGCGGGCCGCGGTCCGGGCCGGCTTCGCCACCACCGAGGTCTTCCCGCTCACCATGTTCGCGGTCGGCGGCATGCTGCTGTTCCCCGCCGCCAACGACCTGCTGACCATGTTCGTGG
Organism: Kitasatospora sp. NPDC127067; assembly: GCF_042724755.1. NCBI lineage: Bacteria > Bacillati > Actinomycetota > Actinomycetes > Kitasatosporales > Streptomycetaceae > Kitasatospora > Kitasatospora sp. NPDC127067. The sequence continues at coordinate 137,613 of NZ_JBHXEM010000003.1, forward strand.
CGCTGGAGGTCTTCTCGCTGCCGCTGTACCTGCTGTGCGCGCTGGCCCGGCGCCGCCGGCTGCTCTCCCAGGAGGCGGCGGTCAAGTACTTCCTGCTCGGCGCCTTCGCCTCGGCGTTCTTCCTCTTCGGCACCGCGCTGCTGTACGGCTACGCGGGCAGCGTGAAGCTCGGGGACATCGGGGACGTCATCTCCGGCAAGGCGATGACCACCCCCGCGCAGCTGAGCACCACCCAGAGCGACGCGCTGGTGCTGACCGGCCTGGCGATGCTCGCGGTCGGCCTGCTGTTCAAGGTCGCCGCGGTCCCCTTCCACTCCTGGACCCCGGACGTCTACCAGGGCGCGCCGACCCCGGTGACCGGCTTCATGGCGGCGGCCACCAAGGTCGCGGCGTTCGGGGCCTTCCTGCGGCTGTTCTACGTGGCCTTCCCGGGCCTGCGGCTGGACTGGCGGCCGGTGATGTGGGGCGTGGCGATCCTCACCATGGTGGTGGGCGCGGTGCTCGCGGTGACCCAGCAGGACGTCAAGCGCCTGCTGGCGTACTCCTCGATCGCGCACGCCGGGTTCATCCTGACCGGCGTGATCGCCGTCAACAAGCAGGGCATCTCCTCGGTGCTGTTCTACCTGTTGTCGTACTCCTTCGTGACGCTCGGCGCGTTCGCCGTGGTCACCCTGGTGCGCGACTCCAAGGGCGAGGCGACCCACCTGTCCAGCTGGGCCGGGCTCGGGCGGCGCTCGCCGCTGGTGGCGGCGGTGTTCGCGCTGTTCCTGCTGGCCTTCGCCGGGATTCCGCTGACCTCCGGCTTCACCGGGAAGTTCGCGGTCTTCCAGGCGGCGGCCAGCGGCGGGGCGACCCCGCTGGTGGTCGTCGGTGTGCTGAGCTCGGCGGTGGCCGCGTTCTTCTACATCCGGGTGATCGTGCTGATGTTCTTCTCGGACCCGCAGCCGGGCGGCCCCACGGTGGCGATCCCGAGCGCCTTCACGGCGACCGCGATCGGGGTGGGGGTGCTGGTCACACTGGGTCTCGGGCTGCTCCCGCAGTACTTCCTCGACCTGGCGTCCAAGGCCTCGCTGTTCGTGCGCTGATCCTGGCGTCCACCGCCTCCGACCAGGGCCCCGTCCGGGCCGCGCCCAGTCCGCGCGGCCCGGACGGGTCTTTGTCGGGAGCCGGGGCCGGGGGAGTCCCGAGGACTCTCCCACCTTTATTTCCAGCCGAATTCGCCCCCACCGCCGTCCGGCCCGCACAGCCGCCCTGACCAGGGCATCAGGCCCGATCATGACAGGATCCGCACGCCCGTGCAGTGATCCACTCACGACCGGATACCCTGCCTGTATGGCCAGCGGCGGCACTCAGGGACCAGGCCGCTAGATCGACCAGGGACAGAGGAGTGGTCTTCGTGACCGTCGTGGAACCCTTCGGGCTCAGCGTGCAGGACCGCGACCTGACCCGGGATGTCCAGGCCGGACTGGACGCGGTGGAGGCGGCGCTCGGCGAGGCCGTCAAGTGCGACGTCCCGTTCATCACCGTCACCGCCAGTCACCTCCTCGAAGCCGGCGGCAAGCGCTTCCGTCCGCTGCTCCTGCTGCTGGCCGCCCAGTTCGGCGACCCGGGGGCGCCCGGTGTGGTGCCCGCCGCCGTGGTGGTCGAGCTGACCCACCTGGCCACGCTGTACCACGACGACGTGATGGACGAGGCGCCGGTGCGCCGGGGTGCCCCGAGCGCCAACTCCCGCTGGGACAACTCGGTCGCGATCCTCACCGGCGACTTCCTGTTCTCCCGCGCCTCCCAGGTGCTCGCCGACCTCGGCCCGGAGGCCGTGCGGATGCAGGCCGAGGCCTTCGAGCGGCTGGTGACCGGTCAGATCCTGGAGACCCGCGGCCCCGGTCAGGACATGGACCCGCTGCTGCACTACCTGGACGTCCTGGAGGGCAAGACCGGCTCGCTGATCGCCGTCTCCTGCCGGATAGGAGCGCTGATGGCCGGTGCCGAGCGCGAGCTGGTGGAGACCCTCGGCGAGTTCGGCGAGCGGATCGGCATCGCCTTCCAGCTGGCCGACGACGTGCTCGACATCGCCAGTGACGGCCACGAGTCCGGCAAGACCCCCGGTACCGACCTGCGCGAGGGCGTGCCGACGCTGCCGACCCTGCTGCTGCAGCAGATGCCCGTCGACCCGGCCGACCCGGCCGACGCCCGGCTGCGTGAACTGCTCGACCAGGACCTCTCCGACGACGACCTGCACGCCGAGGCGCTGCGTCTGCTGCGCGCCCACCCGGCGCTGGAGCGCGCCCGCGCCGAGACCCTGCGCCGGGCCGAGGAGGCCAGGGCGCTGCTGGCCCCGCTGCCGGACTGCGCCGCCAAGGCCGCCCTGGAGGGGCTCTGCGACGCGGTGGCGATCCGCACCATGTGAGCCCCCCGGGCTCGTCCGGGCCGGGCCGCGGTGCGGCCGGGCCCGGCCCCCCAGCGCGGTGACTCCGGGATGGGGGAGACTGACTCCCGTCAGCACACGCCTGCCGGGAAGGTCGTTATGCGTCGCGTCGTCATCGCCGAGGACTCCGTACTTCTGAGGGAGGGACTGACCCGGCTGCTCACCGATCGCGGCATGGAGGTCGTCGCCGGGGTCGGGGACGGCGAGGCCCTGGTGAAGACCATCCACGACCTGGCGGCGGCCGACGCCCTGCCGGACGTCGTGGTCTCCGACGTGCGGATGCCGCCGAGCCACACCGACGAGGGGCTGCGGGCCTGCGTGGAGCTGCGCGGCCGTTACCCGCAGCTGGGTGTGCTGGTGCTGTCGCAGTTCGTGGAGGAGCGCTACGCCTCCGAGCTGCTGGCCGGTTCCACCCGGGGCGTCGGCTACCTGCTCAAGGACCGGGTCGCCGAGGTGCGCGAGTTCGCCGACGCGGTGGTCCGGGTCGCCGACGGCGGCACGGCGCTGGACCCTGAGGTGGTGCAGCAGCTCCTCAGCCGCAGCCGCAAGGGCGACGTTCTGGCCAATCTCACGCCGCGCGAGCGCGAGGTGCTCGGGCTGATGGCGGAGGGCCGCACCAACGCGGCGGTGGCCAGGCAGCTGGTGGTCTCCGACGGCGCGGTGGAGAAGCACGTCAGCAACATCTTCCTCAAGCTGGGGCTGGCTCAGAGCTCGGAGGACCACCGCCGGGTGCTGGCTGTGCTCACCTACCTCAACTCCTGACGCCCCGGCTCCGTCGCCCGGGCTCCCCGGGGGCGCGCCCCCGGGGAGCGCATCTCGGCCATGCGCCTGAGAGGTGCTCGCGTCCGCCCGCCCGAGCCGGAATGATCTCCGGCGGGCGGGCGTTGTTGCTCATGTGCGGTATGGCCGCGGGCCGGTGAAATTGCTGCCGTGGTTCCGGCCGCCGTCGTGTCGGCCCGCATAGGATGCGAGAGGTGCACCAGGCGGACGGGGCACGGGGCCGCGCCCGCGGTGGTGTGCCCACGAGGAGGTCCGCGGCAGTGACCAGTCAGGTCGATCAGTCAGAGGCAGTGGACGGCCCGGACGGCGACGAGGCCCGCGCCGGAAACGGCGACGCGCGCTCGGGTGCGGCCGCTCCCGCCGGACCGCCCGCCCCGGGCGGCCCTCCGGTGAAGCCGGGCAAGCCCATCCGCAGACTCGATCGGGTGATCATTCGCTTCGCCGGCGACTCCGGTGACGGCATGCAGCTGACCGGTGACCGGTTCACCTCGGAGACGGCGTCCTTCGGCAACGACCTGTCGACGCTGCCGAACTTCCCGGCCGAGATCCGGGCGCCCGCCGGCACCCTGCCGGGCGTCTCCTCCTTCCAGCTGCACTTCGCGGACCACGACATCCTGACCCCGGGCGACGCCCCGAACGTGCTGGTCGCGATGAACCCGGCCGCGCTGAAGGCGAACCTGCCGGACCTGCCGCGCGGCGCCGAGATCATCGTCAACACCGACGAGTTCACCAAGCGCGCGCTGGCCAAGGTCGGTTACCCGGCGGACCCGCTGACCGACGGTTCGCTGGACGGCTTCCACCTGCACAAGGTGCCGCTGACCGCGCTGACCCTGGAGGCGCTCAAGGACAGCGGCCTGGCCCGCAAGGACGCGGAGCGGGCGAAGAACATGTTCGCCCTGGGCCTGCTGTCCTGGATGTACCACCGGCCCACGCACGGGACGGAGTCGTTCCTGCGCACCAAGTTCGCCAAGAAGCCGCAGATCGCCGAGGCGAACATCAGCGCCTTCCGGGCGGGCTGGAACTTCGGCGAGACCACGGAGTCCTTCGCGGTCTCCTACGAGGTGCCGCCGGCCAGGCTCCCGGCCGGGCGCTACCGCAACATCTCCGGCAACCTCGCGCTGTCCTACGGGCTGATCGCCGCCGCGAAGCGCTCCGGCCTGCCGCTGTACCTGGGCTCGTACCCGATCACCCCGGCCTCGGACGTGCTGCACGAGCTGAGCCGGCACAAGAACTTCGGGGTGCGCACCTTCCAGGCGGAGGACGAGATCGCCGGCGTCGGTGCCGCGCTCGGGGCCGCCTTCGGCGGGGCGCTCGGGGTGACCACCACCTCCGGGCCGGGGGTCGCGCTGAAGTCGGAGGCGATCGGCCTGGCCGTCTCGCTCGAACTGCCGCTGCTGATCGTGGACATCCAGCGCGGCGGCCCGTCCACCGGCCTGCCGACCAAGACCGAGCAGGCGGACCTGCTGCAGGCGATGTTCGGCCGCAACGGCGAGGCGCCGGTGCCGATCGTCGCCCCGGCCACGCCCGCGGAGTGCTTCGACGCGGCGCTGGAGGCGGCCCGGATCGCGGTCACCTACCGCACCCCGGTGTTCCTGCTCTCGGACGGCTACCTGGCCAACGGCTCGGAGCCCTGGCGGATCCCCGCCGTTGACGAACTGCCTGAGATCGACCCGCAGTTCGCCACCGGCCCGAACCGCGAGGACGGCGCCTTCTGGCCGTACCTGCGCGATCCGCGGACGCTGGCCAGGCCCTGGGCGGTGCCCGGCACGCCCGGCCTGGAGCACCGGATCGGCGGCATCGAGAAGCAGGACGGCACCGGCAACATCTCCTACGACCCGGCCAACCACGACTTCATGGTCCGCACCCGGCAGGCCAAGATCGACGGCATCACGGTGAAGCCGGTCGAGGTGGACGACCCGACCGGCGACGCCCGGGTGCTGGTGATCGGCTGGGGTTCGACCTACGGGCCGATCACCGCCGCGGTGCGCCGGGTGCGCGCGGACGGCGGCGAGGTCGCCCAGACGCACCTGCGCAACCTCAACCCGTTCCCGGCCAACCTGGGCTCGGTGCTACGGAGTTACGAGAAGATCATCGTGCCCGAGATGAACCTGGGGCAGCTGGCCCTGCTGCTGCGGGCGAAGTACCTGGTGGACGCCGAGTCCTACAACCAGGTGCGCGGGCTGCCGTTCAAGGCCGCCCAGTTGGCGGACGTGCTGTGGGCCGCGATCGGCACCCTGGACGAGGAGGACCACCGATGAGCGAGCACGCCTTCCCGTCCCTGAAGCTGGTGCCCAAGGCCGAAGGGCCGCAGAGCGCCCGGGACTTCAAGACCGACCAGGAGGTGCGCTGGTGCCCCGGCTGCGGGGACTACGCGATCCTGGCGGCGGTGCAGTCCTTCATGCCGGAGCTGGGCATCAAGCGCGAGAACACGGTATTCGTCTCGGGCATCGGCTGCTCCTCGCGCTTCCCGTACTACATGAACACCTACGGGGTGCACTCGATCCACGGTCGGGCGCCGGCGATCGCGACCGGGCTGGCCACCGCGCGCCAGGACCTGAGCGTCTGGGTGGTGACGGGCGACGGCGACGCGCTGTCGATCGGCGGCAACCACCTGATCCACGCCCTGCGGCGGAACGTCAATCTGAAGATCCTGCTGTTCAACAACCGTATCTACGGCCTCACCAAGGGCCAGTACTCACCGACCAGCGAGGTCGGCAAGATCACCAAGTCCACCCCGATGGGCTCGCTGGACGCGCCGTTCAACCCGCTGTCGCTGGCGATCGGCGCCGAGGCCACCTTCGTCGCGCGCACCATCGACTCGGACCGCCAGCACCTCCAGTCGGTGCTGCGGGCGGCCGCCGAGCACCGGGGCACGGCGCTGGTGGAGATCTACCAGAACTGCAACATCTTCAACGACGGCGCCTTCGAGGTGCTGAAGGACCCCGGCAGCCGGGACGAGGCGCTGATCCGGCTGGAGCACGGGCGGCCCGTCCGCTTCGGCGCGGACCTGGCGAACGGCGTCTTCCGGGGGCCGGACGGCGAGCTGTTCACCGCCCCGGTCACGGCGGAGAACGAGGCGGACGTCCTGGTCCACGACGCGCACGCGGCCGGCCCCGCCGCCGCCTTCGCGCTCTCCCGGATCGCTGACGCGGACACCCTGCACCACACCCCGATCGGCGTGCTGCGCAGCGTCGAACGGCCGGTCTACGACGAGCTGATGGCGGACCAGCTGGCCACGGCCGCCACTCAGCGCGGCGAGGGCGACCTGGCCGCGCTGCTCGCCGGCAACGACACCTGGACGGTGGACTGACCGCCCCGCCGTCCGGTCCGAGCGAGCGGCGCCCCCTGTCCCGGCCGGGACAGGGGGCGCCGTTGTCATTTCCTGTCGCTCGTCATTTCCTGTCGCTCGTCGTGGCCCACCGCTCGTCGTTGTCTACTGCTCGGCCCACTCGACCAGCTCGACCACCACGCCGTTCGGGTCGCTGACCTGGAAGAGCTTCTCGCCCCAGGGCTCCTCGCGCAGCGGGAGGGTGATCGTGACGCCCTCGGCGCGCAGCCGCCGTTCCTCGGCGGCGATGTCCTGGACGACGAACGCCAGGATCACGCCGTCCGCGATCCGGTGGCGCTGCTCCTCCGGCAGGACTTCGAGGCCGCGCCGCAGGTAGACGACGTTGACCCCGCCGCCCGGGTGTCCGAGCGAGACGAAGCCGTCGGCCGACATCTCCTCGGTGTAGCCGAAGTGCCGCTGGAGGAAGGCGGCGGAAGTGGTGACGTCCTCGACGGTCAGGGAGACGGCGGTCCTGGTGATCTGCAAGGCGGAGAACCCTTTCGTCGGCGTTCGGGCGTTATCCCGTACGCAGTACACTATACATAGTACGGAGAATTGCGCCAGGGGTTTCCGCGAGGACCCCTCCGGGCCGGAACGGCCGAGGGAGGCTCCCCGGGCGGGGAGCCTCCCTCGGACGGCCGATGCGGAGCGGGTCAGTAGACGCAGGGGATGCCGCCGTCGGCCTGGGCGTCGACGGCGGGGCCCTGCATGGGCAGATTGGCGGCCGGGTCGGCCGGGGCGCCGCCCGCGGGGGTGGCGGGTTCGTCGGCGGCGACGCCGGTGAAGGTGGTGCCGAGGGTGACGACGACGTGGTCGGCGGCGGCGCTCGCGGACTCGGTGGCCGTCACGCCGTAGCGGGCCGCGATCTGCTCGGCGGCTTCCTTGGCGCCCTTGCCGTAGACGACCGTGGTGGTCTTCGGCCGGGTGCCGGCCGACCCGGTGCGGCCCTCCTTGAAGCCCAGGCCCGCCAGGGCCTTGGCCTCGGCGGCGGAGGTCACGCCCGCGGCGGAGGAGGCGTTGAAGACGTCGACCGTGACGGGCCTGGCGGAGGTCGCGGTCGGGGTCGGCGTCGGTGCCGCGGTCGGCTGGGCCGGTGCGGGGGCCGCCCCCGCGGCCGGGTCGGCCGGGGCCGGCGCCGCGGCGGCGTCGGCGTAGCCGAAGAGCTGCTTGACCACCTTCTGGACCTTCGCCGGGGTCACCAGATTGACGTCCTGGCCGTTCCTGGTGCCGAACCCGTCGAAGGTCAGGGTGTTGAACTCGACGTTGCCGCCGGTGAGGTTGGGGGCCTGCTGGGCGAAGTCGAGCACGTTCCACTCGTTGTCGATCACCAGGTCCTTCTGCATGACGCCCATCAGCTCCTGCATCTTGCCGAGGTCGCCGATGACGCCCTTCTGCTTGAGGTTGTGCACGACCGAGGAGATGAAGGCCTGCTGGCGGTGGGTGCGGGCGAAGTCGCCGGAGTTGCCGTCCGGGCCGTCGAGGTTGTGGCGCTGGCGGACGAAGGACAGCGCCTGCGAGGCGTTGAGCTTGTTGACGCCCTTGTGGAAGTCGGCACCCGAGCCCTGGCCCTCCATGGCCGGGTCCCTGGTGTCGTGGGTGAGGCAGACCTCGATCGGCTGGAGGGCCTTGGCGATGTCGTAGAAGCCCATCAGGTTGACCTCGGCGATGTGGTCGATGGGCTGGTCGAGGAACTTCTGCACGGTGCGGATGGTGGCCGCGCGGCCGATGTCCCGGCCGGCCTTCTCCAGGTCGGCGCCCTTGAGGCCCTTGGCGCGCAGGCCCGCGTCGGCCTTGTCCTTGGCCGCGCCGTAGGCCTCCTTGATCTTGGCCATGCCCAGCTGGGAGCCGTCGGCGCCGTAGGTCATCACATAGTCGTCGCGGGGTATCGAGACGGCCTGCACCTTGCCGCCGTTCGCCGGGATGTGCAGCAGGATCAGGGAGTTGGTGTTGTAGCCGCCGATGTCGGAGCTGTGGCCGGCGTGCAGTTCGTCCTGGACGAACTCGGGCGGCAGGTCCGTGCCGTCCATGTTCTTGCGGCTGTCCAGGCCGATCAGCAGCAGGTTGACCGAGTTGTCGAGGTGCTTGGGCGCGTCCTTCTTGGTCTCGGCGATGACGCCGGAGGTGGTCATCCCGTCGGTGAGCTGCTTGTACTCGTACCAGACCACCCCGCTGGCGGCGAACACCGCGAACCCCACGGTGCAGGCCACCACCCGGCCCGCGATCAGCACGGGGGAGGAGCGGCGGGCCGCGGCGCGTCCGTCGGTTCCGGCGTTGTCAGCCATGCTGCCTCCTCCTCGCCCGGACCAGCCGGAACGCGATCACGACGACGGCCGCGACAGCGGCCTCGGCCATCACGGGAAAGCCGTGCACCACCCACTTGGCGGCGCCGGTGGCCAGGGCCTTGCCCTGGTACCGGTCGCGGTGGGCGACCAGCTCGACGGCGGCCGTCACCCCCAGGACGACCAGCGGCGAGGCGGCGAGCACCCACCACCAGCCGTTGCGCCCGCTCAGCGCCGCCGCCAGACCGGTGCCGAGCACCGCGGCCACCGCGAAGGCCAGGCCCATCCCGGGGCCGGAGAGTTCGTCGACCGCCGCGCCGGCCAGCGGCAGTCCGACGGCGAGCGCCACCGGCAGCGCGGGACCGCCGGGCAGGGGGCGTATGTGTCCGGCGGGTCCGTCCGCCGCCCGTCGGCGCGCCCGCTTGTCGGCCGACCGTCCTCGTTGCCCCGCCACGCCCTCACCCCGGTGTTCCCGTGCTCCGCGCGCCACGGTGGCGCCTGCGCCGCGTGCCGACCGTCCGGTTCGTCCGGTCCCGGGCCGGTCCTCGTCCGGGCCGTGGGCCCGTCGTCCGTCGTTCCGGAACTCTGTTCGTGGCGCTGCCAGTTCCGGACGCCGGTTTCCGGCCGGCCGGTTCCCGCCCGGCCGCCCGTGATCGGGGGAGGCGCTTCCGTATCACCTCTACACGGGTGTAGAAGTCGTACGCAGCATAGAGCACACGTGTTCGGCGGCAAGTCCGGGTTCGCCGTGATCCGGATAAACTACACCGGGTAGTTTCTGAGCGGCCGGCCGATGCGCCGGCGGAAGAGGAGAGGGCCGTGGCGACGACGGGCGGAGCGGGGCGGCCGGAGAAGCGCAAGGCGATCACGCAGGCCGCGACGGCGGTGTTCGGGCGCGAGGGGTACGTCCGGGCCAGCATGGACGCGATCGCGGCCGAGGCCGGGGTGTCCAAGCGGACGGTCTACAACCACTTCGCCGACAAGGAGACCCTCTTCCTGTCGGTGGCCCTGCAGAACTCGGCGGAACTGACCGAACGCATCCGGGAGTTGATGGCGAAGTACCTCGACCGGGTGGTGGAGCTGCGCCAGGACCTGATCGACTTCGCCGTCCAGCGGGCCCGCGCCGTCCTGTCCGCCGGGGAACACGGGGCGCTCGGCCGGGCGATCCGGGCCGAAGTGGCCAACATCCCGGCGGACGTCCTGGAGGCCTGGCTGGAGGCCGGGCCGATCGCCTCCCAGCGCGACCTCGCGCAGCACTTCGCCGCGCTCGCCGAGCGCGGGCTCCTCACGGTAGAGGACGCCGCGCTGGCCGCCGAGCAGTTCACGCTGCTGACCTTCCACGGCATCGCCGAGCGCTCCTTCTGGGGCGCCCTCCCGGTGGCGGACGAGGAGGTCGAGCGGATCGCGGCGGCCGGTGTGGACGCCTTCCTGCGGATCCACGGCGCGTCGTCGGCGGCGTCGTCGCCGACGGCACGGGGCTGACGGCACGGGGCTGGGCAGGTCCGGGCGGGGCGGCCAGTTGCCGCCCCGGCCGGGGCAGAACGGCAAGACCACGATATGGGCGCCCGGCACAGTGGGTGCCGCCCGGCCCAGAGCCCCCGCCCCGGCCGGGGGGGGCGGGCC